>NZ_JBIBUW010000006.1:0-233567 GCF_043079785.1 Streptomyces sp. NPDC015139
TACGGCTACCAGGTCACCAACGTGGAAGCCTCCATGTCCTCCCCGTCCAGCCTCCTCCACTGGACACGCCGCATGATCGAGATCCGCAAGCAGAACCCCGCCTTCGGACTGGGGTCGTTCACGGAGCTGCAGTCCTCCAACCCGGCGGTCCTGGCGTTCCTGCGCGAGTACGGCGACGACCTCGTGCTGTGCGTGAACAACTTCTCCCGCTTCGCCCAGCCCACCGAGCTCGACCTGCGGGCCTACGACGGACGGCACCCCGTCGAGCTGATCGGCGGCGTGCGCTTCCCGGCGATCGGTGAACTGCCCTACCTGCTCACCCTGCAAGGCCACGGCTTCTACTGGTTCCGGCTCACCCGAGTCGCATCCCGCATCGGCCGCCGCCGCTGAACCCCGGCGCCGAGGAAAGGACGCGTCACCATGCCGAAGACCATCACTCCCCGACCGAGAACCGCCGTCGGGGTCGACGGCCCCCTGGTCTCGCTCGGGGCGCTGTTGCGCGAGTGGCTGCCGAGGCAACGCTGGTTCGCGGGCAAGGACCGGCCGGTCACCGAGCTGTCGGTGCTGTCCGTGACCGAGCTGTTCCCCGGCTGTCTGCACCTGCTGGTGCACGCCTCCCACGCGCCCGTGCCCACGCCCGGCGGCACTCCCCCGCCCGGGGACTGCTACCAGCTGCTGCTGGGGCTGCGCGAGAACCCGGTGCCGCGGCTCGAACGGGCGTACCTCGGGCGGGCGGTGGAGGGCCCGCTGGCGGGGCTCGCGGTCTACGACGCGCTGCACGACCCCCGCTCGGCGAACCTGCTGCTGGAGCGGCTGCGGCAGCCCGGCGCGGCGGGCCCGCTGCGCTTCGAGGCGGATCCGGGCGCGCACCTGCCCGGGGGGCTGCCGCCGCGGCTGCTGGACGCCGAGCAGTCCAACACGTCGATCGTGTACGGCGACGCGTACATCCTGAAGCTGTTCCGCCGCATCCAGCCCGGCGTCAACCCGGACCTCGAGGTGTCGGCCGCGTTGTCCGCGCAGGGGTGCACCCGGGTGCCGGCGCCGGTGGCCTGGTTCGGCACGACCGAGCCGCAGCCCGCGACGCTCGGCGTGCTCCAGCCCTTCCTGCCGGACGCCACCGACGGCTGGACCCTGGCGCTGCGCGCGCTCGCCGCGGGTGACGACTTCACCGACGAGGCCCACGAACTCGGCCGGGCCATGGCCGAGGTGCACCTGGCGCTGGCGGAGGCCTTCCCGCCGGCGGGGCCCGGCGAGAACGGCCGGACGGCCGAGGCGATGTGCGCGCGGCTGGACGCCGCCGCGCACGCCGTACCCGGGCTGCGGCCCTTCGTACCGGGTCTGAGGACCGCATTCGGGGCGCTGGCCACGTGCGACACCGGGCCGGCCGCCCAGCGCATCCACGGCGACCTGCACCTCGGACAGGTACTCCGGGCCGGCCGCGACTGGTTCGTCATCGACTTCGAGGGCGAGCCGTCCAGGCCGCTGTCCGAGCGGCGGGCCCCCCAGTCCCCGGTGCGGGACGTGGCGGGGATGCTCCGCTCCTTCGACTACGCGGCCCGGCAGCGCCGCCCCTGGCGACCCGAATGGGCGCGCCGCTGCCGGGAGGCGTTCTGCGCGGGCTACGCGGCCCGTGCCGGCTGGGATCCACGGAAGAAGCACGCGCTCCTGCGCGCGCACGAGACGGACAGGGCGGTCTACGAGGTGCTGTACGAGGCGAGACACCGGCCCGACTGGCTGCCGGTACCGATGGCGGCGATCAAGCGACTCGCCGTGTGGGGAGGCTGAGGTCATGGCACTGCGCGACACCACACGTCCCGAGGCCGCCGGCCCCGGGGCGGCCGCGGCCGCCCCGCCGGACCCCGCCGACCGCGGCCGTCTGCTGGGCGGTGCGCACCACGATCCGCACGCCCTGCTGGGCGCCCACCCGGTCCCGGGCGGCACCCTGTTCCGCGCCCTGCGCCCGAACGCCCGCGCGGTGAGCGTCGTGATCGACGGCAGGCGCACCGCTCTGGAGTCGGAGGGCGACGGGCTCTTCGCGGCCGTGCTCCCGCACTCCGAGGTCCCGTCGTACACCCTGCTGGTGGCGTACGACGACGCGGAGCAGGAGGTGCACGACCCGTACCGCTTCCTGCCCGCCCTCGGCGAGCTGGACCTGCACCTGATCCGCGAAGGCCGGCACGAGCAGCTGTGGCGGGCGCTCGGCGCCGAGCCGATGACCCACCAGGGCGTGGCGGGCACCCGCTTCACCGTGTGGGCGCCCAACGCCCAGGGCGTGCGGGTGGCCGGGGAGTTCACGTACTGGGACGGCACGCAGTACCCGATGCGCTCGCTCGGCGCGTCCGGGGTGTGGGAGCTGTTCCTGCCGGGGATCGGCGAGGGCGCCCGGTACAAGTTCGAGATCACCTCCCGCTACGGCCACCGCTTCCTCAAGGCGGACCCGATGGCACGGGGCACGGAGGTGCCACCGGACACGGCGTCGGTCGTGACGGCCGCCTCGCGCCACGAGTGGGGGGACGCGGAGTGGATGGCGCACCGCGGGGACACGCCCGTGCACGAGGCGCCGTTCTCGGTGTACGAGGTGCATCTGCCCTCCTGGCGACCGGGGTTGTCGTACCGGCAGCTGGCGGACGAACTGCCCGCGTACGTCAGGGCGATGGGCTTCACGCACGTCGAGCTGATGCCGGTCGCCGGGCATCCGTTCAGCGGCTCCTGGGGCTACCAGGTCACCTCGTACTACGCGCCGACGCCCCGGCTGGGCTCCGCGGACGACTTCCGGTACCTGGTGGACGCGCTCCACCGGGCCGGCATCGGCGTGATCATGGACTGGGTGCCCGCGCACTTCCCGAAGGACGACTGGGCGCTGGGCCGGTTCGACGGCGACCCGCTGTACGAACCCGGGGACTGGCGGCGGGCCGAGCATCCCGACTGGGGCACCTACGAGTTCGACTACGGGCGGACCGAGGTGCGCAACTTCCTCGTCGCCAACGCCGTGTACTGGTGCGAGGAGTTCCACATCGACGGGCTGCGCGTGGACGCGGTCGCCTCGATGCTCTACCTCGACTACTCGCGGGACTCCGGCCAGTGGGAGCCCAATGTCTTCGGCGGGCGGGAGGACCTCGACGCGGTGGCCTTCCTGCAGGAGATGAACGCCACGGTGTACCGGCGCTGCCCGGGCGTGGTGACCATCGCCGAGGAGTCCACCGCCTGGGACGGCGTGACCCGGCCGACGGACGGCGGCGGGCTCGGGTTCGGGCTGAAGTGGAACATGGGCTGGATGCACGACTCCCTGGAGTACGTCCAGAAGGAGCCGGTGCACCGCAAGTACCACCACAACGAGATGACGTTCTCGATGGTGTACGCCTACAGCGAGAACTACGTCCTGCCGATCTCCCACGACGAGGTCGTCCACGGCAAGCAGGCCCTGGTGTCGAAGATGCCGGGCGACTGGTGGCAGCGGCGCGCCAACCACCGTGCCTACCTCGGCTTCATGTGGGCGCACCCGGGCAAGCAGCTGCTCTTCATGGGGCAGGAGTTCGCCCAGGGAGCGGAGTGGTCGGAGGCGCACGGCCCCGAGTGGTGGCTGCTCGACGACGGCTACCACTCGGCCGGCGACCACCGCGGTGTCCAGCAGCTGGTGCGGGACCTGAACGAGCGGTACCGGGCGACGCCGGCGCTGTGGCAGCGGGACACCGACCCGGCCGGCTTCCGCTGGGTGCTGTGCGACGCCGCGGACGACAACGTGTTCGCGTTCCTGCGCCACGACCGTGAGGGGTGCCCGCTGCTGGCGGTGTCGAACTTCTCCCCCGTCGTCCGGCACGGCTACCGGGTGTGGGTGCCCGACGAGGTGCCCGCCTGGCAGGAGGAGCTGAACACGGACGACGTCCGGTACGGCGGCGGCGGGGTCGGCTCCGGCGGACCGCTCAAGCCCGAGGACGGGTTCCTGGAACTCACCCTCCCGCCGCTCGCCACCGTCTGGCTGGCACCGGAGCACTGATGGCCGTAGGTGTCGGCTGCCGCGCCAGGGGCATTCGGGGGTCGTAACGACCCGCGACTGCCCCTCGTGGCACTGGCAGAAGGGCGGCACCACGTGCGCACCGTCGGAGTGGAGGAGGAACTCCTCCTGGTCGATCCGGACACCGGCGATCCGAGGGCGCTTGCCGCGCCCGTCCTCGCCCGGGCGGCCCAGGACGATCCCGGCCAGGACGTCTTCGAGAAGGAGCTGTTCGGGCAGATGCTGGAGTTCGCCACGCATCCGCAGGCGGACATGGCGGACCTGGGCGACGAGATCGTCCGCTGCCGCAAGGAGGCGGCCCGGCACGCCGGCGAGATCGGGTGCGCGGTCGCCGCGCTGGCCTCCTCCCCCCTGTCCGTCAGCCCCTCCCTCAGCATGAACGAGCGGTACCGGTGGCTGGCCGATCGGTACGGGATACCCACGTGGGAGCAGCTCGTGTGCGGCTGCCACGTCCATGTGTCGGTGGAGTCCGACGAGGAGGGCGTCGCCGTCCTGGACCGGATCCGCCCGTGGCTGGCGGTGCTCCGCGCGATCAGCGCCAACTCCCCGTTCTGGCAGGGCCAGGACACCGGCTACGGCAGCTACCGCAGCCGGGTGTGGAACCGCTGGCCGTCGGCCGGTCCCACGGAGCCGTTCGAGACCGCCGAGCGCTATCACCGGCGGGTGGCCGACATGGTCGCCACGGGGGCCATCCTGGACGAGGGCATGGTCTACTTCGACGCCCGGCTGTCGGCCCGCTACCCCACGGTGGAGATCCGGGTGGCCGACGTCTGCCTGTGTGCGAACACCGCCGTGCTGATCGCCACGCTCAGCCGTGCCCTCGTGGAGACCGCCGCGCGGGACTGGCGGGCGGGACGGCCGGCGCCGGACCCCAGCGTGAGCCTGCTCAGGCTGGCGGACTGGTACGCCGCCCGGTTCGGTCTGGAGGACGACCTGCTGGATCCGGTGACGCTGCTGCCGAAGCCCGCCGAGCAGGTCGTGCGCTCCCTGCTGGAGCACTGCGGGGACGCGCTCACCGGCAGCGGCGACGCGGACCGCGCCGACCGGGCCGTCCGGGAACTGCTGCGCACCGGGAACGGCGCCCGTGAGCAGCGCCGGCTGCTGGCGCGCACCGACAGCCTGCGGGACGTCGTCACCGGGTGCGTACGGCTCACCCAGGCCTGAGCGGCACGCTCACAGGATCAGCACCAGGGCGTACACCAGGAAGAAGGCCGCGATCAGGGCGACGAGGACGAGGATCAGCGTCATCGGCGCCTTGGCCCAGCCCCGGCTCCGCGCCTGCGGCTCCCTGGGCCCGGCCTCGGGCATGCTGCTCTCCGCGGGCGGGGTCTCGCCCGGCGGTACGCCTCCTCCGGGTTCCAGCCCCGTGGTGCGTTCGGGTTCCGGATCGGGGTTCACATGGCTCATGCCTGCCGAGTCCCCAGGACACGCCCACATCATCAGCCGATCACGACTTCGGCGTTCCCGTCACCGAACGCGGTCACCTGGGCTACATTCGAGCACCGCCGACACCGAGCCGTTCGGCGGCGTGACCCTCCGTACACCCGGGAGCAGCGCATGCGGGACGTCGCCCTCGCTCCAGACGTCACCTCGCCGATCGCCGGCGGCCTCGCCGACAGCGTCTTCGACCTCGCGGACCGTGATCCGACCCTGCCCCTCCTCGCGCGCCGCGCGGACCCCGCGGCCACCGTGTGGGAGGAGGTGACGGCGGTCGAGGTGCGGGACGAGGTGACCGACCTGGCCAAGGGGCTGGTCGCCGCCGGGATCTCGCCCGGGCACCGGGTGGCCCTGATGGCCCGGACCCGCTACGAGTGGACGGTGCTCTGCCACGCGCTGTGGGCCGTCGGCGCCGAGGTCGTGCCGATCCATCCGACGTCGGCGCGGGAGCAGGTCGAGTGGATCCTGCGGGACGCCGGCTGCGTGGCCGTGGTCGTCGAGGACGAGCAGGGCGTGATGACCGTGGGGACCGTGTGCACCCGGCTGCCGCGACTGCGGCACGTCTGGCAGCTCGACGCGGGCGCGCTGCGGCAACTCACCGAGCGGGGCGGGGTCGTGCCGTACACGACCGTGGAGTCGCTGCGCCGGATCGTGCTGCCGGACTCCACCGCGGCCATCGTGTACACCTCCGGCACCTCGGGACGCCCGCTGGGCTGCGCGCTGAGCCACCGCGGGCTCGCCTACCCCTGTGACGTCCTGCTGGCCGGGTGGCTGCACACCGCGGCCCCGCCGGGCGAACAGCCGTCGGTGCTGGCCTTCCTGCCGTTCTCGCACGTCTACGGCATCATGATCATGCTGACGTGTGTGCGCGGCGGGGTGCTGATGGCGCACGAGCCGGAGATGACCGAGGCGGCCCTGTCGTCGGCGCTGACCACGTTCCGGCCGACGTACCTGTACGGGGTGCCGTCGGTGTTCGAGAAGCTGTACAAGAATTTCCTGCGCGCCGCCGAACAGGCGGGCCGGGGCGCGTTGTTCGAGCGGGCCGCGCAGACCGCGCGGGACTTCGCCGCGGCCGAGGAACGCCGTCGGCTGGGCGGCGGCGCGGGGCCCGGGTTCGACCTCAGACTGCAACACGCTCTGTACGAGCGGACGGTGTACCGCCGGCTGCGCGCGGCCCTCGGCGGCCGGGTGCTGCGCGGCACCTCCGGCGGCTCCTCCCTCAGCCGCGAACTGTCCCTGTTCTACGAGGGCATCGGCGTGTACGTCCACGACGGTTACGGACTCACCGAGTCCTCCGGCGGGATCACCATGCAGCCGCTGGGCCGGGAGAAGTCGGGGACGGTGGGCCGGCCGCTGCCGGGCACCGACGTCCACGTGGCCGACGACGGGGAGATCCTGGTGCGGGGGCCGTCGGTGTTCCAGGGCTACGTCAGCGACGAGGGGGCCACCCGTTTCGCGCTGCGCGGTGGCTGGCTGGCCACCGGGGACATCGGGCGGCTGGACTCCGAGGGCTATCTGACGATCACCGGGCGCAAGAAGGACATCATCGTCACCAGCGGCGGAAAGAGCGTGGCCCCGGCCCCGCTGGAGCAGCGGTTGCGCATGCATCCACTGGTCCACCAGGCGGTGGTGATCGGCGACGACCGGCCCTGTGTGGGCGCTCTGATCACCCTGGACCCGGAGTTCCTGACGCACTGGCGGGCCGTGCTGGCGCTGCCGGGCGATCTGCCGGGCCGTGAGGCGCGGGAGGAGAACGCATTGCGGGAGGAGCTCGCGCGGGCCGTGGCCTCGGCGAACAGCGCGGTGTCCCGGGCGGAGTCCATCCGGGTCTACCGGGTCCTGCCGGAGCCGTTCGCCCCGGACAACGGACTGCTCACTCCGTCGATGAAACTGCGCAGGGACGCGATCGTGCGGCACTGCGCCGCGGAGATCGAGGCGATGTACGAGGCCCGGTCGCAGGCCCGGAGGGGGCCTCGGGAGCAGGCCGACTGGGACGAGCCGGACGACGTCTTCCGCTGATCGGGTGCGATCCTCCCGAACACCGGGCAGGGGTGAACGGATAGCCTGTGCCGCTGTGGGAACCCGCCACACACGAGGAGATCAGCAACGACGACCTTCCTGGTCGGAGGGGTTCGGAATCCCTTGCCGCCGGGACCGGAGAATGCGAGATGGCGACGGAGCCGCGTTGGGACGACACACCACCTTCGGAGGAGACGTACGAGCGTACGTTCTCCTTCGCGGGTGAGCTGCGCAACGTCACGGAGGCGCGGTCCGCCGCGGAGGACTTCCTCTGCGTCCTGGCCGGCAACGCCCCGCCGGGCGCGCACGAGTACTGGGACGACATCCTGCTGGTCGTCACCGAGCTGGCCGCCAACGTGATCCAGTACGCGCCCGGGCCGTTCGCCCTGCGCCTGCGCCGCACCTTCGACGGAGTACACGTCACGATGCGCGACACGAGCACGACCAAGCCGGAGCCGCGCCCCTTCCACCCGCGCACGGGCGGCGGCGGCATCGGCTGGCATCTGGTGCACACGCTGTGCACCCAGGTCAGCGTCGTCGTACACGACCACGGCAAGGACATCCACGTCTTCCTGCCCTGGTGACACCGCGGCGGTCCGCCGGATCCGACGCGTGTACGACGTGTATCCGCGCGACAACCGGTTACTCCGTGCCGAGTGGGGGCATGCTGGTGCCCACGCGTTCGTCTGCCTGCCGCACCCCAGCTGCCGGAACGGCTGGGGTCACGGTGGGATCGGTGTTGGTGCGCAGCGATCCGGGGCACGCGAACGGCGTCAAGTCGGACCGCCTGGAGCCGCAGAAAGGGATGAACACCGTGACACGACCCAGGATCCTGGTGGTTGGCGCGGGCTTCGCCGGAGTCGATTGCATCCGCCGCCTGGAGCGGAAGCTGTCCCCGGACGAGGCCGACGTCACCCTGGTGACGCCCTACGCCTACCAGCTCTATCTCCCGCTGCTGCCCCAGGTCGCCTCCGGCGTGCTGACGCCGCAGTCGATCGCCCTCTCGCTGCGCCGCAGCAAGAAGTACCGCACCCGGATCATTCCGGGCGGCGCCATCGGTGTGGACCTGAAGGCCAAGGTGTGCGTCGTCCGCACCATCACCGACAAGATCGTCAACGAACCGTACGACTACATCGTGCTGGCGCCGGGCAGCGTGACCCGCACCTTCGACATCCCCGGGCTGACCGAGCACGCCTTCGGGATGAAGACCCTCGCCGAGGCCGCGTACGTCCGTGACCACGTCATCTCGCAGCTCGACCTCGCGGACGCCAGCGACGACCCGGCCGAGCGGGCGGCGCGTCTGCAGTTCGTGGTCGTCGGCGGCGGCTACGCCGGCACGGAGACCGCCGCCTGCCTGCAGCGGCTGACGCACGCCGCCGTGCAGCGCTACCCGCGGCTGGATCCGGGCCTGATCAAGTGGCATCTGATCGACATCGCGCCCAAGCTCATGCCGGAGCTGGGCGACAAGCTCGGCCGCAGCGCGCAGGAGATCCTCAAGCGGCGCGGCATCGACGTCTCGCTCGGGGTGTCGATCGACAAGGCGACCGGCGAGGAGGTCACGTTCACCGACGGCCGGGTGGTACCGACGCACACGCTCATCTGGACGGCGGGTGTGGTCGCGAGCCCGCTGATCGCCACGCTCGGCGCGGAGACGATCAAGGGCCGGCTGGCGGTGACCGCCGAGATGTGCCTGCCGGGTCACGACGGGGTGTTCGCGCTCGGGGACGCGGCCGCCGTGCCCGACGAGGCCAAGGGCGTGCCGGGCGCGGTCTGCCCGCCCACCGCACAGCACGCCATGCGGCAGGGCCGCAAGGTCGCCGACAACGTCATCGCGACCCTGCGCAACCAGCCGATGGCGCCCTACGTGCACAAGGACCTGGGCCTCGTCGTCGACCTCGGCGGCAAGGACGCGGTGTCCAAGCCGCTCGGCATCGAACTGCGGGGCCTGCCCGCCCAGGTGGTGGCCCGCAGCTACCACTGGGGGGCGCTGCGCACCAATGTCGCCAAGGCCCGCGTGATGACCAACTGGCTGCTGAACGCGGTGGCGGGCGACGATTTCGTCCGCACCGGCTTCCAGGCCCGCAAGCCGGCCCGGCTGAAGGACTTCGAGTTCACCGACTCGTACCTGACGCCGGAGCAGGTGCGGGCCCGGGTGGAGGGCAAGGCGCTCGAGCAGTCGTGAGCTGACGCGGACCGCCGGGAGGCCGCCGGCCCCTTCCACCGGGCCGGCGGCCTTCCGCGGTGCCGGCGTCCCGCGGGTCACGGCAACGCGCCGGGCGCAGCGACGCCGGCCGACGGCGGGCGGTCCGGCCACTCGTGCCATGCTGGGTCGTAGATCGTTCGACGGCACGGGAGAGAGCACGACAGCGTGAGGCAAGCGGTTCGGTCCGGGTGGGCACGTACATGGGACCGGCTCGCCGCGTCCGATCCGGGTCTGCTCAGACTCACCGCGGGGCTGCGCACGGTCGCCGCCATCGCCCTCACGCTGGCCGTGCTCGGGCTGCTGCGCGTGCCGACACCCCAGTTGGTCGCCGGCGCGATCGCCGCGATGGTCTCGACCTTCGCCATCCGGGAGAAGCAGCGCTCGGGCCAGGCCGTCACCCTCGCGCTCGGCCTGCCCGTGGCGCTCGCCTCGGTGTCGCTCGGCGCGCTGCTGAGCCAACGGGTCGTCGCGGGCGACCTGTTCTTCGTGGCCCTCATCTTCTGCGCCGTCTACAGCCGCCGCTTCGGCGACCGCGGCACGGCACTGGGCCTGATCGGCTTCCAGGTCTACTTCCTCTCCCTGTTCGTGGGTGCCGCCCCGGCGACGCTGCCCGCGCTCTACGGCGTGCTCACGGTGGCGTTCGTGTGCAGCGCCGTCGTCCGGTTCGTCCTGCTGCCGCAGACCCCGACGGGCACCCTGGACCGGCTGCGGCGCGCCTTCCGCGCCCGGCTCGGCCAGCTGATCGCCAGTCAGGTCGAGCTGCTGGACGCGGGCCCCGGCGAGGTGGAGAAGGTCCTGGAGGACCTGCGCACCCGCACGGCCCGGCTGCACGAGACGGCGCTGATGATCCAGGGGCGGCTGGAGGACGGCACCTCCGACGAGGCGACGGCACGGCTGCTGCAGCGCAGGATCGCGGACGCGGAGATCGCCGCCGAGCGGCTGGGGCTGCTGCTGCTCACCGCGCGCAGTGCCGAGCGGACGGACACCCTGACCCTGCACCTGCCCGGCGCTCCCCTGCCGACGGGCGGCGAGCTGCCGGTGCGGGACGAGGCGATCACCGTGCTGCGCCGGGACCTCGAGGCGCTGCGGCTGCTCGTGCTGCGGCCGCTGGGCGAGGCGTCGGGGACGGCGCTGGCGCACGTGCGCAACCGGCTGCTGGGCTACCGCGAGGAGGAGAACCTGCCGAAGGCCGCCCCGGCCGTGCAGGACGTCTTCCGCGGCCTCGGTGAGGCGGCGCGGGCCGTGCTCGGCCTGCGGACCGCGCTGGAGGGGCCGCAGGACGAGTCGGACGACACACCGGCGACGGCCCGCTCCCGGGAGGAACTGGAGGCCGAGGACGCCGCGATCGAGAGCAGCGAGGAGGACGAACCGAAGGAGCCGGAGCCGACCGGGCTCGGCCGGCCCACCACCCGGGCCGCCGTGCAGGTGGCGATCGGTTCGGCGCTGGCCATCGCGGGCGGTGAACTGCTGTCCAGTCAGCGCTGGTACTGGGCGGTGCTGACCTGCTGGATCGTGTTCATCAACACCGCCTCCACCGGGGAGATCCTGGTGAAGGGCTACCGGCGGCTGCTGGGCACGATGCTGGGCGTGGTGGCCGGCATCCTGCTGGCCGGGCTGGTGGGGAACCACACCTGGACGGCGTTCGGGCTGGTGCTGCTGTTCGTCTTCGCGATGTTCTACACCGCACCGCTGTCGTACACGCTGATGTCGTTCTTCGTCACGGCGATGCTGGGACTGCTGTACACCCTGCTGAACACGTACACGATGGCGGTGCTGGTGCTACGGGTGGAGGAGACGGCGCTGGGCGCGGCCTGCGGGGTGTTCGCGGCGGCACTGGTGCTGCCGATCCACACCGACCGCCGGACCAACGAGCTCCTCGTGACGGTCCTGGAGCGGCTCGCCGACGTCACCCGGGGCGCCGTGGAGCAGTTGAGCGGCGGCACCGGCGCCGATCTGGTCGAGCAGGCCCGGGAGCTGGACCAGGCGCTGGCGGACCTGCGCGCGGCCGTCCAGCCGCTGACGCATCCGATCACTCCGATGCGCGCCCGCCGGGCCACCGCACGGTACGTGGTGGCGCTGCTGGAGACGTGCGCCTACCACGCGCGTTCGCTGGCGGCCACGGCCGAGCTGCTGCCGACGCATCCGACGATCGCGGCGGACCCCCGGCTGCGCCAGGCGTGCGGGCGGATCGTGCACAACATCGAGGCGATCGCCGGCCACGTGGCGGATCCGCGGTCCGAGGCCCGGACGCGGACCGGCCCCAGCATCGCGTCGATGCTGGAGCCGGGAACCCTGCGCACCCCGCGCTACGGGCGGGTGACCGACCGGGTGCTGCGCCATCTGCAGCGGCTGGACGAGGCGGTGTCCGGTCTGGGCCGGCCGCTGGGTGTCAGCACGACGGCGCAGCCGGCGAAGTGACACCGCGGAGGCGGGCGGCGGGCTTCATACGGGTCCGTCGCCGCCCGCGCGGCGGCCCATCGCCTCGTCGCGGACGCGGGCGCAGCTGCGGCTGATGAGCCGGGAGACGTGCATCTGGGAGATGCCCAGCTGGTCGGCGATCCGGCTCTGCGTCATGTCCTCGAAGAAGCGCATGTAGAGGATCGCCCGTTCGCGTTCGGGCAGGCGGCGCAGCCCCTCCTTGGCGGCCTCGCGGTCGACCACGACGTCGTAGGAGGTGTCGGCCGCGCCGAGGGTGTCGGCGAGGCTGTAGCCGTCGTCGCCCGTGGAGAGTTCGGCGTCCAGCGAGAGGGTGCTGAAGCTCTCCAGCGCCTCCATGCCCGCGGCCACCTCCTCCTCCGTGAGTCCGGTGTGCGCGGCGACGGCGGCGGTCGTGGGTTCGGGGCTGCCCGGGTGCTGGGTCAGTTCCCGGCGGGCGACGCGCACCCGGTTGCGCAGCTCCTGCACCCGGCGCGGCACCCGCAGGGCCCACATCCGGTCGCGGAAGTGCCGCTTGACCTCTCCGGTGATGGTCGGCACGGCGTAACTCTCGAAGGCTCCCCGGGACGGGTCGAACCGGTCGATCGCCTTCACCAGCCCGAGCGCGGCCACCTGGCGCAGGTCCTCGACGGACTCGCCGCGGTCGCGGAAGCGGCCGGCGATCCGGTGGGCCATGGGCAGCCAGGCGTTGACGAGTTCGTCGCGCGCGGCGTCCCGCTCGGGGCCGTCGTCCAGCTCCGCGAGCCGGGCGAACAGCTCCGCGGTGTCGGGGGCGTCGTCGTGGCTGCGCCGGGCGGGGGCCGCGGCGGTGGTGGTGGCGGGCGTGCCGGAACGGCTCGTCGACAGGTCGGTCAGCATGCGGATCGCTCCTGAACGGGTTTCAGGGCGCGGGTGGAACACAGGTTCCAGGTCCCGGCCCGAACGGTGGTGTCAGGGTTCGCCCCGGGTGACAACCACCTGGCCCGCCGGTAGGGGGCCCAGGCGGTCGTACTGCTCCCGCTGGGCGCGCGCCTCCGGTCCGAAGCACGAGATTCCGTCTGCCCTGCGGCCCTGGCGGCAAACGCGGGTGAGCGGAACTTCGCCGACCGCTTCAGCCGAGCGGTACGACGGCGGTGATGCGCTTGCCGCCGGAGGGCAGCTCGGCGACCCTGATGTCCCGCGCCAGCCGGCAGATGATGGGCCAGCCGCGGCCGTGCGGCAGGGAGCGGCCGTGCTCGTCCGCGGTCGCGAGCGCCACGGGGACCTCGTCGCTGCCGTCGCTCACCGAGACCCGCACGCCGCGCGAGTCGACGTCCACGTCGAAGCCGGTGATGCCGCCGCCGTGCAGGATGGCGTTGGTCGCGAGCTCCGAGGTGACCAGCAGGGCGTCCTCCATGACCTCCGGAGCGCATCGCACGGCCCGGGCCCGGCAACCCTCGGTGACCGCCCGCCGTACCGTTCTGCGGGCGTCGGCCGGCCGGCACGGCAGCGGACGCGGTTCCCTCGGTGCGGCGATGGCGCCGGCCCGGTGGTTGTCGCGCATCCCTTCCTCCTCACACGCCGCCCGCAATGGTGTGGTCGCTCCTCTGTCGGCTGACCTCTGTGGGCGCGGTCAAACACGGTCGGTGTGGTTGTCATCACCCGGGCCCGGCCGGGTAGGCGGTGGTCATGACCGATGTCGTGGACGCGGACGAGTTGTTGCGGCGCATCCAGCGGGGCCGCGAGCGTGCCGCCGATGAGGAACGTGCCTGGCGGGAGCGCGCGCAGAGCCTGACGGCCACCGATCCGGACGGCGCCCGGGAGGCGGCGGACCGGGCCCGGGCGTACGAGGCGGTGCAGCTGGTCCTGGAGGAGATCGTGAACCCCGGCGCGGCCCCGCCGACGGCGGGCGGAGTGAGGCAGGTCACATGAGACGTGTCCGATTACCGGTAAGTACGCCAGATGGTTTATCGTTCATACATACGTGATGCCGGAGCGGACCGGAACCGTCCTTCCTCCCTCCTCGCGCGTCACCGCATACGGCCCTGGCTGGTCTCCCCCGTCCAGCCAGGGCTTTTTGCCGTCCGCGGCAGGGCGGACGGACCGGGGCGGGCGTCCTTCGAGGTGCCCGGGGCGGCCGCAGCGGCTGAAATGGGCTTGAGCACCGCACCCCATCCGCCGCCGGCGAGGAGCCCCGCGCCATGACCAAAGCGATCAAACTGCTCACGGCCCTGCCCCAGCCCCAGCGCGAGCGCCTGATGGAGCTGGCCAAGGAGGTGTCCTTCGCGGAGGACAGCCGCATCTTCGAGGCGGGCGGCACGGCCGACCGGTTCTGGGTGATCCGCTCGGGCGCGGTCCACCTGGACCAGCAGGTCACCTCCCGGCAGCAGGTGACCGTGGCCACGCTCGGCGCCGGCGACATGCTCGGCTGGTCCTGGCTGTTCCCGCCGTACGAGTGGGACTTCGGCGCGGTCGCCTTCAGCAACGTACGGGCCTACGAGTTCGACGGGCCCTCGGTGCTGGCGCTGTGCGTGGAGGACCCGCTGCTGGGCCTCTCCGTGGTGCGCACGGTGGCCGAGATCCTCGCCCACCGCCTGGAGACCACCCGCGGCAAGCTGATGGACCAGTACACGTCCCGCCGCCGCAGCGGACCCCTCTGAGCGGGGTCCGCCGTCCTCCTGGCCGGCCGGCCGATCCCCGTCAGATCCGGTACCGGCGCAGTGCCGGCATGGCGAAGGCCAGCGTCAGCATGGCGGCGACGACCAGGACGCCACCGCCCGCGACGGCGGCGCGGGGGCCGAAGGCGGAACCCGCGGTGCCGTGCAGCACGTCGGCCAGGCGCGGACCGCCGGCGACGACGACCGTGAACACGCCCTGCATCCGGCCGCGCATCTCGTCGGTCGCCGCGGACAGCAGGATCGCCCCGCGGAACACCATCGAGACCATGTCCGCGACACCGGCCGCCGCGAGGAAGGCCATGGCGATCCACAGATTGCCGCTCAGGCCGAACCCGGCGACGGCCACGCCCCAGCCGACCACCGCCCCGATGACCAGCCGGCCGTGGCGGCGGGCCCGCGAGAACACGCCCGAGAACAGACCGCCGAGCACCGCGCCCACCGGGATGCCCGCGAACAGCACGCCGAGTGCCAGACCTTCGCCGTAGGAGCCGTACGTCTGCGCGGCGAGTTCCGGGAACAGCGCCCGGGGCATGCCGAAGACCATGGCGACGATGTCGGCGAGGAAGGAGAGCAGCAGCACCTTGCGCAGGAGGAGGTAGCGGAACCCGTCCCCGATCTCGCGCAGCCCCGCCCGGCGCGCGGCGGGACCGCCGAGCGGCGGCAGCGCGGGCAGCCGGTACACCGCCCACAGGGTCGCGCAGAGCGCCAGGGCGTCGATCAGGTACAGCTCGGGCAGCCCGATGACGGGTATGAGGGCGCCGGCCAGCAGCGGGCCCGCCACCAGTCCGGTCTGCATCACCGTGGAGCCGAGGGCGTTGGCGGCGGGCAGTTGCGCGGGCGGGACGAGACGGGCGACGGAGGCGCTGCGGGCCGGGGAGTTGAGGCCGAAGAACGCCTGCTGCACCGCCAGGAGCACCATCAGGACGACGACCGAGTCCAGCCCTGTGAGGGCCTGCGCCCAGAACAGCAGTGAGGTCACCGCGATACCGCCGTTGGTGACCAGCAGCAGCTTGCGGCGGTCCACGGTGTCCGCGACGGCTCCGCCCCACAGCGCGAACGCCACCATGGGCACGAGGCCCGCGAGGCTCGCGTAGCCGACCCAGGCCGAGGAGTGCGTGATGTCGTAGATCTGCTTGGGCACGGCCACGGCGGTGAGCTGACTGCCCACGGCGGTGACGATCGTCGACGACCACAGGCGCCGGAAGGCGGGGATGCGCAGGGGACGGGTGTCCATCGCCCAGCGGCGCCAGCCGCGCCCCGGCGGGGCCTCGGCCGCCGACGCGTCCCTGTCGGTGCCGGTACTGCTCTCGCTCGTGTCCACGGATGTCCTGGTTGCTCGTTACATCTTTTCTCTTCGCGAGCCTAACCATCTCAGGAACCCCCGTGCACAGCGACCCCGTGGTCTCAGGATCCGAGGACGAGCATGGCTCCCAGCGCCAGCATGGTCACGGCGACGAGGCCGTCCAGCACCCGCCAGGCTCCGGGCCGCGCCAGGAACCGGCCGAGCAGCCGGGCCCCGAAGCCGAGCGCGGCGAACCAGCACAGGCTGGCGGCCGCCGCCCCGAGCCCGAAGGTCCAGCGCAGCGGGCCCCGGTCGGCGGCGAGGGAGCCGAGCAGGAACACGGTGTCCAGGTAGACGTGCGGGTTGAGCCAGGTCATCGCGAGGCAGGTGAGCACCGCCCGCCGGCGGGAACCGGCCGCCTCGCCGTCGGTCCGCAGCCCGGTACCGGGCCGGAGCACCCGGCGGGCGGCGAGGGCGCCGTAGCAGAGCAGGAAGGCACCGCCGACGACGCCGACCGCCTCGATCGCGCCGGGCCAGGCCACCACGACCGCCCCGACGCCGCCGACGCCGAGCGCGATGAGCAACGCGTCGGACAGCGCGCAGATGCCGACCACGGCGAGGACGGCGTCGCGGCGCACCCCCTGCCGCAGGACGAAGGCGTTCTGGGCGCCGATGGCGACGATCAGGGAGAGGCCGGTGCCGAATCCGGCGACCGCGGCGGTCAGGGCGTTGCTCATGCGCTCGACGCTACGGACCGGAGCTCGGCAAGTACAGCTAAAGATTTTTACGTATCCTTAGTGTTCGTGATGACAGAGCTCCCCCTGGAACAGGTGCGGACGCTGCTCGCCGTGGTCGACGAGGGCACCTTCGACGCGGCGGCCGCGGCCCTGCACGTGACGCCGTCCGCCGTCAGCCAGCGGGTCAAGGCCCTGGAGCAGCGGACCGGCCGGGTCCTGCTCCAGCGCACCAAACCGGTGCGCCCCACGGAGTCGGGCGCGGTGCTGGTGCGGTTCGCCCGGCAGCTCGCCCGGCTGGAGCGGGACGCCCGGGGCGAGCTGGGGCTGAGCGGCGCCGGGGAGCCGACCCGGGTGTCCGTCGCGGTGAACGCCGACTCGCTGGCGACCTGGTTCCTGCCGGCGCTGCCCCGGGTCGCGGGACTCTGCTTCGAACTGCACCGGGAGGACGAGGACCACACGGCGGCCCTGCTGCGGGAGGGGCTGGTGATGGCGGCGGTGACCTCGTCGGCCGAGCCGGTCCCCGGCTGCACGGTCCGCCCGCTGGGCCGGATGCGCTATCTGCCGGTCGCGGCACCGGAGTTCGCCCGTGACCGGCTGGACGGCCGGCCGCTGCGGGACGCGCTGTCCGAGGCTCCCGTCGTGGCCTTCGACCGCAAGGACGACTTCCAGGACGGCTTCGTACGCCGGCTCGGCGGGGTGTCCGCGGGATCGTCACGGCATCTGGTGCCCACCTCCGAGGGCTTCGTGGCCGCGGTCGCCGCGGGGCTCGGCTGGGGCATGGTCCCCGAGGCCCAGGCCGTCCCGCTGCTCGACGAGGGGCGGCTGGCCCTGCTCGATCCGCAGGAATGGGTGGACGTCACGCTCCACTGGCAGCAGTGGCGGCTCGACTCCCCCGCGCTCGCGGCGCTGGCGGACTCGGTGGCGCGGACGGCGGCGCGGGCGCTGCGCCGCTGACCTCCGTCCCGTCCGCACGCGCTCCCTCGGGCCCGCCGCGCAGTACGGCGGTCGCGCGCCGGCGGACGGCCGGCGCCCGCCCCGTGCGGCGCCCCGGATTCCCTGCCCCCGGTGCCCGGCAGGGCACGGGCTTTCGGGCACCGAAGTCCCCTCCCCCGGCCCGTCGATCGCGCCCGGCACCTCCGGAGGTCGCAGGCGCGCCCGTGACCGGATCGCGGTCCGCGCCGGATTCCCTGCCGGTTGCGTCGTTTCACACCGCCCCGACCGGTCACCCGAACCCGAGTACGCACAACCGGACCACGAACACCTCGATGCGAATCCAGGAGACTTCGATGGACAACTGGCGCACCGACGCCGCGTGCCGTCACGAGGACCCCGATCTGTTCTTCCCCATCGGCACCACCGGACCCGCTCAGGTGCAGGCCCAGCAGGCGAAGGCGGTGTGCGGGCACTGCCCCGTCCGGGAGCAGTGCCTGGACTGGGCGCTGGACACGGGCCAGAGCATCGGCATCTGGGGCGGCACGACCGAGCTGGAACGCCGTGCGCTGCGCCGCCGCGCCCGCTCGCGGCCGCGTTCCGGCTGAACCGGCACCGCGGGTGGGGGGCTCGGCGCGCCTGTGGCCGCCGGGCCCCCTTTCGCCGCTTCCGTGCCGGTCCGCCGAGCCCCCTGTCGTCAGGACTCCTCCCGCGGCGGCCTCGCGGCCGGCAGCCGCAGGGTGAGCACCGCGCCCTCACCGGGCTCGCCCCCCGCCTCGGCCGTACCGCCGTGGGCCGCCACCAGGTGACGGACGATCGGCAGGCCGAGGCCGCTGCCGCCGGTGCGGCGGCTGCGGGACTTCTCCGCCCGCCAGAACCGTTCGAAGACGTGCGGCAGATCCTCGGCCGCGATGCCCGGGCCGGTGTCGGTGACGGTGAGGACGACCTCGTCCCCGTCCCGGCGCGCGGCGAGTGCGACGGTGCCGTCGGCGGGGGTGTGGCGCAGCGCGTTGGAGACCAGGTTGCCGAGGGCCTGGCGCATCCGCACCGGGTCGGCGTCCAGCCAGGCGGCGGGGTCGGCCTCGGTGCGCAGCGTGACCCCGGCCGCGTCGAAGGCGACCCGGTGGACGGCGGCGACCTGGTCGAACAGGTCCCCGGCGCGCAGCGGTTCACGGTGCAGGCGCAGGGTGCCGGCGTCGGCTGCGGCGAGGTCCTGCAGGTCGTCGATGATCCGCTGGAGGACCAGCGCCTCCTCGTGCAGGGAGTCCAGCAGGGCGGGTTCGGGCTCGACGACGCCGTCGCGGACGACCTCCAGCCAGCCGCGGATGTTGGTGAGGGGGCTGCGCAGCTCGTGCGCGATGTCGCTGACCATCGCCTTGCGCTGGGCCTCCAGGCGGGCGCGGCGCTCGGTCAGGTCGTTGAAGGCCTCGGCGAGGATGCCGGTCTCGTCCCGGGTGGTGACCGGTACCCGTACGTGCAGTTCGGGCGGGGCTCCGGCGGCCTCGGTGAGTGCGCGCAGGGGCCGTACCAGCCGCACGGCGACGACGGCCGTCACGGCGACGGTCACGGCGAGGACCAGACCCGCGGCGCCGACCACCTTGGCCTTGTTGGCCGGGGACATGTCGAACCGGGAGGGCGTCTGGTCGCCGATGCCGAGGAACAGCTCGGTCACCGGGGCCACGTACGGCTCCAGCTGGGTGCGGCGGGCGGCCAGGATGCAGTGCTGGGCCGTCTTCGCGACCTCGCCCTTCTTCAGGGCGGCGTACTTGGCGAGCAGGTATCCGCCGCCGAAGGGGTCCTTGCCGCTGGGGTCGAAGGTGAGGAAGAGGCGTCCGCCGAAGTCCAGCCCGGCCTGTCGCAGACAGGGCCGGGCGAGTTCCGAGAGGGTGCCGAGGGCCTTCTCCTCGGTCGGGGTGGGAATGTTCAGCCGGCCGTCCTCGCACTCCGTCGCGCCGTAGTCGGTCGCGTCGGTGCCGTCGCCGAGGGTGACCACCGGCCGCCCGTTCGCCATCCGTTCGACGGCGGGCTGGAGTCCGTGGCGTGCGAAGCACTGCCTGCGCCGGGCGGCCAGTGCCTCCAGCTTCCGGCGTTCCTTCCCCGGCAGCCGGTAGGGGCCCACCACACGGGGGTCGATGCCGCTGAGCTGGGCGCCGGACTCGGTGTAGGTGTCGGTGCGCAGCGGGTCGACGGTGGCGGCGGGCCGGGGCGGCAGCGGGGTGCCGCGCGGCGCGGAGTCGGCGACGAGGGTCCGGTCCGCGGTGGTGAGGGCGATCCGGCGTCCGGTCCTGGCGGCCAGGTCCCGCACGGTGTGCCGGACGTCCGCCCAGTCCGCGTGGGTGGCGGCGTACCCGCTGAGCTGCGCGAGGATGCTGTTGTCGGCGGCGAGGTCCTGGCCCTGTTCCTCCTTCAGGGCGCTGGTGGTGGTGGTCACCGCGAGCCAGGCGGTGGCGGCCACCGAGCAGACCGCGATCAGGGCGGAGACGAACAGCAGGCGCACGAGGAGCCGTTTGCGCAGCGGTATCCGGCGTCCGCGCCGGCCGCCCGGTGCCCGGCGCCTCACGGCCGGGCACCGCTCAGCTTGTAGCCGACGCCGAACACGGTGAGCAGCCGGGACGGTCTGCGCGGGTCGGCCTCGATCTTCCGGCGCAGGTTCATGATGTGCACGTCGACGGCCCGCTCGGTGGAGGCCCGGTCGAGGCCGCGCGTGCACTGCAGCAACTGCCGCCGGGTGAACACCCGGTCGGGTTCCCCGGCCATGGCCAGCAGGATCTGGAACTCGGCCGGCGTGCACTCCACCGGTAGGCCGTCGCGCCGCACCTCGTACCGTACCGGGTCGACGCTGATCCCGGCGGCCTGGACCACGGGGCCCTCGTCCCGGGTGCCGCCGCCCCGCCCGCCGCGCCGGAGGACCGTGCGGATGCGGGCCATCAGCTCGCGCGGGCTGTACGGCTTGGTCATGTAGTCGTCGGCGCCCAGTTCGAGGCCGAGCAGCACGTCGTCCTCGGCGGAGCGGGCGGTGAGCATCACCACGGGGATGTCCGGGTCCTCGCCGCCGCGCAGCACCCGGCAGACACCGAAGCCGTCGACGACCGGCAGCATCAGGTCGAGGACGACCAGGTCGGGTCTGAGGCGGCGCACGGCGTCGAGGGCCGCCGCGCCGTCGTGCACCACCGTGGCGGTGTGTCCCTCGGCCAGCAGGGAGCGGCGGATCAGTTCGGCCTGCTTCTCGTCGTCCTCGGCGACCAGTACATGTGCGCACACGAGTGCGGATCCTAGGCCGCTCGGCCGGCGAGCCAGTCGGCGTACCCCATGACGACGACCGGGTGCCGGTGCGGGTCGAGGGTACGCAGGAGTTCCTTCATGTGCGCCTTGGCGACGCTGACGCAGCCGTGCGTGGGCCCGCCGTGGTCGACGTGCAGCCAGACGCCCCCGCCCCGGGCCGGGCCCAGGGGACGGGTCCAGTCGAGGGGCGAGGTGCCGCGCCTGCGGTTGTAGTCGATGGCGACGACGTAGTCGAAGGACCCGTCGAGCGGTTCGCCCTCGAAGCCGGTGCCGGGCGAGTGGAATCCGCCGGAGTGGTGGTACGGCAGCCTGCTGCCGGGGTCCGCGAGCAGGCCGCCGGCGTCGGAGAGGGTGTAGACCCCGAGCGGGGAGCGCAGGTCGCCGGAGAGGTGGTGGGCGCTCCAGCCGCGCAGCGCGTTGTGGCAAGGCCAACGGGGGCCCGGCTGCCAGCCGGTGGCGGAGCGCTGGTGCAGGACGACCGTGCACAGCGGGGAGTTCCGGCCGCGCCCGGTGACGACGACGGCCTGCTCGCAGCGGTCCGGTATCGCCGCCGACCGCTCGGGGCCGAGGCCGGGTATGCCCTGCGGGGCCTGTTCCGCCGTGATCTCGGGAGCGGGGGTGGCCGTGGGCGCCGGACGCCCGGTCGGCGTCCGTCGCTCGGTCGCCTCGGCTCCGCCGCCGCAGCCGGTGAGCAGCAGCGGGGAGGCGAGGAGTGCGACGGCGGTTCGGCGTTGGATCATGGGTCGACCTTGGCCGACAGTTGTTTGGAACCGGTCAGGTTCAGGCGCCGGTCGGCTTGCCCTTCGTGTACAGCCAGGTGTGGAACAGAGCGTCCAACGGCTTCCCCGACTTCTCCTCGGCAAGCCTCACGAACTGTGCGGTCGTGCCGTGTCCGCCGCCGTGCGCGGCCGTCCAGGCGCGCAGGATCCGGAAGAACGTCACGTCGCCGACGGCGCGCCGCAGTTCGTGCAGGGTCATCGCGCCACGGGCGTAGACGGGGCTGCCGAAGAGGTTCCCGCCGTTGCCCGGGTTCCCGGGCGGGTAGGCCCACAGGTCGTCGCCCGCGGGGCGGGCGTAGAGGGCGTCGAAGGTCTTCTGGGCGCTGGGGCCGCCGTGTTGCTCGGCGTAGAGCCACTCGGCGTAGGTGGCGAAGCCCTCGTTGAGCCAGATGTCCTTCCAGGCCGTCAGGGACACCGCGTCGCCGAACCACTGGTGGGCGCTCTCGTGCACGAGGGTGCTCAGGTCGGGCGCGGAGTCGTAGAGGGGCCGGGTCTGGGTCTCCAGGGCGTAGCCGACGTCCGGGGCGTGGTCGACGATCGATCCGGCGGCCCGGAACGGGTACGGCCCGAACAGCTTGCTCTCCCAGGCGAGGACGGAGGGCAGCTTCTTCAGCACCGGTGCGGCCGCCCGCGCCTCGCGCGGGTCGACGGCGTTGTAGACCTGGATGCCGTCGGGGGTGGTGTACTGCTCGACCTTGAACGTGCCGACGGTGGCGGTCGCCAGGTAGGCCGCCATGGGGCGGGTCTCGCGCCAGCGGAAGGTGGTGCGTCCGTGCGCGGTGCTCCGCCCGAGCAGACGGCCGTTGGCGACGGCGGTGCGTCCCTTCGGCACGGTGATCGTGAAGTCGTACGACGACTTGTCCTTGGGGTGGTTGTTCGCCGGGAACCAGGTCATCGCGCCCTGTGGCTCGCCCGCGACGAACGCGCCGTCGTCGGTGGGGATCCAGCCGTCCGCCGAGCCGTCCGGGTCGGTGACCGGCTTCGGGGTGCCGTGGTAGGCGACGGTGACACGGAAGGACCGGCCCGCGGGCAGGGCGTGGCGCGGGGTGACGACGAGTTCCTGGCCGGAGCGGCGGAAGGCCGCCGCGGTGCGGTCGACGGTGACCGAGGTGACCTTCAGGCCCTTGAGGTCGAGGTCGAAGCGGGTGAGCCGCTGGGTGGCGCGGGCGGTGAGCACGGCCTTGCCGTCGAGCCTGCGGCCCTGGGTGTCGTAACGGAGCGTCAGGTCGTAGTGGCCGACGTGGTAGCCGCCGTTGCCGGCGAGCGGGAAGTACGGGTCGCCGGCGCCGGACGTTCCGGTGGTGCTCGCCGCCGCGGGCCCGGCGGCGGAGAGGAGTGCCGCTATCGCGACGGGAACGGTGGCGAGGACCGCCTCACGGCGGAGCCCGGCGGTCCGGCGTCGGGCGGGCTGTCTGCTCGGTGGCGTCACGGGCGCTCCTGAGAAGGGGGTGGCTGATGATCGACCGGCCGCCAGACTAGGGGCGCCGGGGGCCTGGTTTCCCCCTTGTTCAGGTCAAGTCACGCCGCGTCGCCGCCCGGTGGGCCGGGTTGTGCGCAGTAGGCTCGCGGGACCGTCCGCGAGCCGAGGAAGGGCCCGACCGTGAGCGTGAGCGTGCGCCGGATCTACGAACCGCCCGAGCCGGACGACGGACTGCGGGTCCTGGTCGACCGGCTGTGGCCGCGCGGCCTCGCCAAGGAGGCGGCCCACGTGGACGAGTGGCCGAAAGGGCTCACCCCGTCGACCGAGCTGCGCCAGTGGTACCACGCGGGCGAGGGCTCGTACGACGAGTTCCGCCGCCGCTACGAGGCGGAACTCGACGCTCCTGAGGCCGCCGAACTGCTCGACGGCCTCAGGAAGTCGGCCCGCGAGGGGCACGTGACCCTGCTGACGGCGTCGAAGAACCCGGACTCGAGCCACGCGCACGTGCTCGCGGGGCTGCTGGAGGGCTGAGGCCCCCGGCTGCCGGTCCGGGTCAGCCCGCCTGGCGGGCCGCGTGCCGGCCCGCGGCGCGTCCTGAGAAGAGGCAGCCACCGAGGAAGGTGCCCTCCAGGGCGTTGTAGCCGTGGACCCCGCCGCCGCCGAAGCCGGCCACCTCGCCCGCCGCGTACAGTCCGTCGATGGCGGTGCCGTCGGTGCCGAGGGCCCGGGAGTCGAGGTCGGTCTGGATGCCGCCGAGGGTCTTGCGGGTGAGCACGTGCATCCGCACGCCGATCAGGGGGCCGGCCGCCGGGTCCAGGATGCGGTGGGGCGCGGCCACCCGGCCCAGCCGGTCGCCGATGTAGCGGCGGGCGTTGCGGATGCCCTGGACCTGCGCGTCCTTGCTGTAGGGGTTGGCCATCTGGAGGTCGCGGGCCTCGATCTGGCGGCGGACCTCGGCCGCGTCCAGCAGCGGCTTGCCGGTCAGGTCGTTCATCCTGCCGACCAGCTGCTCCAGGGTGTCCGCGGTGACGAAGTCCGCGCCCTTGTCGAGGAAGGCCCGCACCGGGCCGGGGGCGCCCTTGCCGAGCAGCCGGTCGCGCAGCACGGCCTTGCGGTCCTTGGCGGTGATGTCCGGGTTCTGCTCGGAGCCGGAGAGCGCGAACTCCTTCTCGATGATCTTCCGGGTGAGGACGAACCACGAGTGGTCGTACGCGGCGATGTCCTCGGTGGTGCGCAGGTACTTGAGGGTGTTCAGGGTGTCGTAGCCCGGCAGGCAGGGGTCGGGCAGCCGGCGGCCGAGCGCGTCCAGCCAGATGGAGGACGGGCCGGGCAGGATGCGGATGCCGTGGCCGGGCCAGACGGGGTTCCAGTTCTGCAGGCCCTCGGTGTAGTGCCACATCCGGTCCCGGTTGACCAGCCGTACGCCGGCCTCGGCGCTGATGTCGAGCATCCGGCCGTCGACGTAGGCGGGGACGCCCGTGACCATCTCGGCGGGGGGTGTGCCGAGGCGTTCGGGCCAGTAGCGGCGGACGATGTCGTGGTCGGCGCCGATGCCGCCGGTCGTGACGATCACGGCCTGGGCGGTGAGGGCGAAGTCGCCGATCCGGTCACGGTTGGAGGCGACGCCGCGGGGTGCGTCGTCGTCGGCGAGGAGCGTGCCGCGCACGCCGCGGGCGGCGCCGTCCTCGATGACGAGCTCGTCGACCCGGTGGCGGTGGTAGAAGGTCAGCAGCCCGTCCCGGGCGGCCTGCCGGGCGTGTCCGACGAAGGGTTCGACGACCCCGGTGCCGGTGCCCCAGGCGACGTGGAAGCGGGGTACGGAGTTGCCGTGCCCGTCCGCGCGCAGGTCGCCGCGCTCGGCCCAGCCGACGGTGGGCAGCAGCTCGACGCCGTGCCCCTGGAGCCAGGTCCGCTTCTCACCGGCCGCGAACTGCACGTAGGCGCGGGCCCAGCGCACGGCCCAGGAGTCCTCGTCCTCCAGCCGGTCGAATCCCGCGCTGCCGCGCCAGTCGTTCCAGGCCAGGTCGAAGGAGTCCTTGATGCCGAGGCGGCGCTGCTCCGGGGAGTCGACGAGGAAGAGCCCGCCGAAGGACCAGAACGCCTGGCCGCCGAGGTTGGCGGCGTTCTCCTGGTCGACCAGGGCCACCCGGCGGCCCCGGCTGGTGAGTTCGTGCGCCGCGACGAGGCCGGCGAGGCCCGCTCCGACGACGATGACGTCCGCGTCCATGGCGTCTGTGTCCTTCCTGACGGTGCTCGGAGTGAGGGCTCGGAGCGAGGGGGTTCGGAGTGGGGGGGGTTCGGAGTGGGGGGGGTTCGGAGTGGGGGGGGTTCGGAGTGGGGGGCTCGGGAGAGGGGGCGGGGGGCCGACGGGGGGCCGGCCCGGGCGGTGCCGCTCAGCCGGGGGTGCCGCCGCCGGCCGTGAGCAGCGCGGTGAGCAGCTGCTTGAGCCAGCGGCGTGCGGTCTCGACGTCCTGGTCGAGCAGCAGCTGGGTGGTGACACCGTCGTACGCGGCGACCACGGCGTGGGCGGCTCCGTCGACCCCGCCGAGCACGGCGGGCAGTGCGGTGTGGCCCCGGGCCCGGCGGAGCCGGTCGGCGATCGCCTCCCGGAGCCGGGCGCGGTGGTCGAGGAGGGCCCGGGCGACGTCCGGGTCGCGGGCGGCGTGCACCAGGAAGTCGGTCTTCACCAGCAGCCAGTCCACGTCGAGCAGCAGCACCTCGGTGACCCGGTCCACGGAGGCGGGCACGTCGAGGTCGGGTCCGTCCTGGGCGAGGGCCTCGGCCACCTGGGAGGCGATGAGGTCGGCGCGCTCCTGGTAGAGCGCGAAGAACAGCTCGTCCAGGGTGGCGAAGTTCGAGTAGAAGGCGCCTCTGCTGAACCCGGCGGCCTCGCAGATCTCCTCGATCGAGACCCGCCCGAAGCCCTTGCCGGCGAACACCTCGAAGGCGGCGTCGAGCAGCCTGGCCCGGGTGCGGACCCGCCGCCGGGTGACCCGCTTCGTCGTCTCTTCCATGCGCCTCGCCCTCCGTTCGATGCACGAACGTATCGGATACACCGATGTATCGAAAGGGTCCGCACAGCACTCTCCCGCGGCCCCCCTGATCCAATGGGAACGTATTTTCGATTAAGGAGTACGCTGGGCGCATGTCCACGCACCTCCAGGGCTCCCTGTTCGACCAGACCGACGAGCTGCGGCTCGGCCGGCTCGACGCACTGAGCCGGACCGCGCTGGGCGCCGGTGCCTGGATCGACGTCCTCCCGGGCTGGCTGAGCGGCGCCGACGCCCTGTTCGAACAGCTCGCCGCCGAAGTCCCGTGGCGGGCCGAGCAGCGGAAGATGTACGACAACGTCGTGGCCGTACCCCGTCTGCTGGCCCATTACAGGGCGGGCGAACCGCTGCCCCACCCGGTGCTGGACGAGGCCCGCGCCGCGCTGTCCCGGCACTACGCCGAGGAGCTGGGCGAGCCGTTCACCACCGCCGGGCTGTGCTTCTACCGCGACGGCCGGGACAGCGTGGCCTGGCACGGCGACCGCATCGGGCGGGGCGCTCGCGAGGACACCATGGTCGCGATCCTGTCCGTGGGCGAACCCCGGGACCTGCTGCTGCGCCCGGCGGGCGGCGGCGGCCGGACCGTGCGGCGGCCGCTCGGCCACGGCGACCTGATCGTGATGGGCGGCTCCTGCCAGCGCACCTGGGAGCACTGCGTGCCCAAGACCGCGCGGGCCGCGGGCCCGCGCATCAGCGTGCAGTTCCGGCCGGACGGCGTGCGCTGACCGCCCGGCCCCCTGCGCACGACGCTGCCGGATCTGGTTGGCTGTCCCCGACGATCAGCCGGACACGGGCTCGGAGAGATCATGCGGGCAGAGGTACAGCAAGTGGCCGACGGCACCTATCTGGTGCACGGCCACCACGTCAACTGGGTCATCCTGAAGGACGGTGACGCGGTCACGCTGGTCGACACCGGCTATCCGGGCGACCGCGAGGGGCTCCTCGGCTCCCTCGTCGAGGTGGGCAGTTCACCGGAGGCGGTCGCCGCCGTGCTGATCACCCACGCGCACAACGACCACCTGGGCTCGGCCGAGTACCTGCGCGCCGGCCACGGCACGCCGGTGTATCTGCACCCGGCCGAAGTACCGCACGCCCGGCGGGACTTCCTGCAGCAGGCGACCATCGGCGACGTGGTACGCAACGCCTGGCGGCCGGGTGTGCTGCCCTGGGCCGTGCACGTCCTCAAGGTCGGCGGCACCGACCACAACCCCGTCACCGCACCCGAGCCGTTCCCGGCCGAGGGCCCGCTGGACCTGCCCGGCCGCCCGGTGCCCGTGCACACCCCCGGCCACACGGACGGCCACTGCGTCTACCACCTGCCCGGGGCCGGCCTCGTGATCTCCGGGGACGCCCTGGTCAGCGGGCACGCGACCTCACGGATCAAGGGCCCGCAGCTGCTCCACGACTTCTTCCACCACGAGCGGGCGCGGGCGCTCGCCTCCCTGGACGTCATCGGCGCGCTCGACGCCGACACCCTGCTGCCCGGACACGGGCCCGTCCACCGTGGCCCGGTGCGCGCCGCGGCGGAACAGGCCAGGGAACGGGCCTCCTAGAACACCCGCGCGGGGCCTTAGGGTTCCTGTCATGGCCTTGCAGATCAGCGCCACGAACCCGGAGCACCCCGCGCTCCTGCTCGCCCTGCCCTGGGACGTGCCCCTGGAGGAGTGGCCCGAGGAACACCTCGTGCCGCTCCCCCGCGGCATCTCCCGGCACGTCGTCCGCTACGCGCGGGCCGGCGACGAGGTGATCGCCGTCAAGGAACTCGCCGAACGGCCCGCACTGCGCGAGTACCAGCTGCTGCGCGATCTCGACCGGCTCGGCATCCCGGCCGTCGACCCCCTCGCCGTGGTCACCGGGCGCACCGACGGCTCGGGCGCCCCGCTGGAGCCGGTGCTGGTCACCCGGCATCTGCGCGGCTCGATGCCGTACCGGTCCATGTTCGAGACGACCATGCGGCCCGCCACCATGCACCGGCTGATGGACGCCCTGGCCGTCCTGCTGGTCCGGCTCCACCTGTCCGGGTTCGCCTGGGGCGACTGCTCGCTGTCCAACACCCTGTTCCGGCGGGACGCGGGCGCCTACGCCGCCTACCTGGTCGACGCCGAGACCGGCGACCTGCACCCCCGGCTGAGCCCGGGGCAGCGGGAGTACGACCTCGACCTGGCCCGCGTGAACATCAGCGGCGAACTGCTCGACCTGGAGGCCTCGGGCGCGCTGCACCCGTCCGTCGACCCGATCGAGTTCGGCCACGAGATCTGCACCCGCTACCAGGGGCTGTGGCGGGAACTGACCCGCACGTCGGTGTATCCGGCGGGCGAGTACCACTACATCGAGCGCCGGATCCGCCGCCTGGCCGAACTCGGCTTCGACGTCGCCGAGATGCAGATCGAGCACTCCTCCGGCGGCGACACCGTCACCTTCGTGCCGAAGGTCGTCGACGCCGGCCACCACCAGCGGCAACTGCTGCGGCTGACCGGCCTGGACACCGAGGAGAACCAGGCACGGCGGCTGCTGAACGACCTGGAGAGCTGGATGGCCACCCAGGACGACCACGCCCCGGGCGACCCCCTCGCCGCCCGTCCCGAGGTGCTCGCCCACCGCTGGGTGCGGGACGTGTTCCGGCCCGCCGTACGGGCGGTGCCGCCGGAACTGCGCGGCTCCATGGACCCGGCCGAGATCTACCACGAGCTGCTCGAACACCGCTGGTACCTGTCCGAGCGGGCGCAGCAGGACATGGGGCTCGACACCGCCGTCACGGACTATGTCGAGAACGTGCTGCCCCGGGCCCGAGGCACGCTGGAGCCGACCACCCCGGAGTAGCTCACTCGTGCGGGACCACGGCCACCGGGCAGTCCGCGTGGTGCAGCACCCCGTGCGCGACCGAGCCGATACGGGCGCCGACGGCACTGCGGTGCGCCCGGCGGCCGACGACCACCAACTGGGCCCGGCCGGCCACCGACAGCAGCACCTGGCCGGCGCTGCCCATCTCGACGTGTTCGGCGACGGGCACGTCCGGGAACCGCTCCCGCCACGGCTGGAGCGCGTCGGCCAGTGCCTGCTTCTCGTACGGTTCCAGACCGCCCACGTCGTCCAGCAGCTTCATCGAGCCGGGGCTGTAGGCGAAGACGGGCGGCAGGGTCCACGCCCGGACGGCCCGGACGGTGGCGCCGCGCGCCGCCGCCGTCTCGAACGCGAACCGCAGCGCCTCCGTGCTGTCCTCGGCGCCGCCGTGCTGGCCGACCACGACGTCCCGGCCGGCCGCCTCCGACGTCGGCCGGTCACCGGCGCGCACCAGGACGACGGGGCGGGCCGCCTCGGCGATCACCTGCTGACCGACGGACCCCAGCAGGAACCCGAGGACGGGGCCGTGCCCGCGCGAGCCGAGCACGAGCATCTCGGCCTCCGCCGCCGCGGTCGCCAGCGCGTCCGCGGCGCCGCCCTCGACCACGTCGACGCTCACCCGGAGCTCCGGATGCCGCTCGCGGACGCCGCGCACGGCCGCGGAGACGCCCTCCGACACCCATCCGTGCTGGGTGTCGCGGTCGGCGGTGGCGAGCGCCTCGGCGTAGCGCCACGCGTGCACCACCCGCAGGGGCAGGTCCCGGCGTACGGCCTCCCGGGCCGCCCAGTCCAGTGCGGCCAGGCTCTCCTCCGTACCGTCCACCCCTGCCGTGATCGGGCGTGTCATGCGTGGGCCTCCTCGTCGTCGCCGTGTCCTCGTGGTGCTCATGCCCCGGTCGGGCGGGGATGCGCACGGCCACGATCATGCCGTGCGGCCGGGGTGTCCGTGACCGGTCCGCCGCTACCCTGCCGTCATGGCGTTGGAGTGGGAGCAGGTCATCGTGGACGCGGCGGACCCGGTGGCGCTCGGCCGTTGGTGGGCCGAGGCGCTCGGCTGGGTCGTGGTGGCCGACACGGCGGACGAGTTCGAGATCAGGCCCGCCCCGGACCGGCTGCCCGGGCTGCTGTTCGTCCCCGTGCCCGAGGGGAAGACGGTCAAGAACCGGCTGCACCTGGACTTCCGGCCGACGGACCAGGCCGCCGAGGTGGCCCGGCTCCTGGCGCTCGGCGCCCGGCACGCGGACGTCGGACAGGGCGAGCAGCCGTGGGTGGTGCTCGCGGACCCCGAGGACAACGAGTTCTGCGTGCTCGGGGAGCGCCGCGGCTGACCCCCGCGACCGGTCACGGCCGCTGCCGGATACCCGGAGCGAACCCGGGCGATCGAACATACGATGGGCTTCGAGCCGGTGCGGTGGTCCCCTCGACACCGGGCCGTGTGAGCCGACTCTCGGGGTGGGAGACGTATGGCACAGGCCGCCGAGGCAGCGCGGACCGTCATCCTGACCGTGGACGACGACCCGGGGGTCTCCCGCGCCGTCGCCCGCGACCTGCGACGGCGATACGGCGAGTCGTACCGGATCGTGCGCGCGGAGTCCGGCGAGTCCGCGCTGGACGCGCTGCGGGAGCTGAAGCTGCGCGGCGACCTGGTGGCCGTGATCCTGGCGGACTACCGCATGCCGCAGATGAACGGCATCGAGTTCCTGGAGCAGGCGCTCGACGTGTACCCGGGCGCGCGGCGGGTGCTGCTGACCGCGTACGCCGACACCAACGCGGCCATCGACGCGATCAACGTGGTCGACCTGGACCACTACCTGCTCAAGCCCTGGGACCCGCCGGAGGAGAAGCTCTACCCGGTCCTGGACGACCTGCTGGACGCCTGGCGCACCAGCGCCTACAAGCCGGTGCCCAGCACCAAGGTCGTGGGGCACCGCTGGTCGGCGCGCTCCTCGGACGTACGGGAGTTCCTCGCCCGCAACCAGGTGCCCTACCGCTGGTACTCGGTGGAGGAGCCGGAGGGGCAGCGGCTGCTGGCGGCCGCCGGGCAGGACGGGCAGCGGCTGCCGCTGGTGATCACCCCGGACTGCACGGTCCTGGTGGAGCCGGAGGCGCCCGAGCTGGCGGCGCGGGTGGGACTGGCGACGACGCCGACGGCCGACTTCTACGACCTCATCGTGATCGGCGGCGGTCCGGCCGGGCTGGGTGCCGCCGTGTACGGGGCCTCGGAGGGGCTGCGGACCGTTCTGGTGGAGCGGTCGGCGACCGGCGGGCAGGCCGGGCAGAGCTCCCGGATCGAGAACTACCTGGGCTTCCCCGACGGAGTCTCCGGCGCCCAGCTCACCGACCGGGCGCGGCGGCAGGCCGCCAAGTTCGGCGCCGAGATGCTGACCGCGCGCGAGGTGACCGGGCTGGAGGTCAACGGCGCCGCGCGGGTCGTGCGGTTCGCGGACGGCTCGGCGATCGCGGCGCACAGCATCATCCTGGCGACGGGCGTGCAGTACCGGCAGCTGGAGGCCGAGGGCTGCACCGACCTGACCGGGTGCGGGGTGTTCTACGGTTCGGCGCTGACGGAGGCCAGTTCCTGCCAGGGGCAGGACGTCTACATCGTCGGCGGCGCCAACTCGGCGGGCCAGGCGGCGATGTACCTGTCCCGGGGCGCGAAGTCGGTGACGCTGCTGGTGCGCGGCGCGGACCTGTCGGCGTCCATGTCGTACTACCTGATCCAGCAGATCGGTGAGGCGCCGAACATCTCGGTGCGCTCCCACACGGTCGTGGACGCGGCTCACGGCGGGGACCGCCTGGAGAGCCTGACGCTGCGGCACACGGTGACCGGCGAGCGCGAACGGGTCGACGCCCAGTGGGTGTTCGTGTTCATCGGCGCGGCCCCGCTCACCGACTGGCTGGGCGACACGGTGCTGCGTGACGGGCGCGGGTTCATCCTGGCCGGGCCCGACCTGACCGCCGACGGGCGGCCGCCGGCGGGCTGGGAGCTGGACCGGCCGCCGTACCACCTGGAGACCAGCATTCCCGGCGTGTTCGTGGCGGGCGACGCGCGCGCCGAGTCCGCCAAGCGCGTCGCGTCCGCCGTCGGAGAGGGAGCCATGGCCGTGATGCTCGTCCACCGGTACCTGGAGCAGTCATGAGCGGGCAGCTCATGCCGTGCAACCCGCGGGAGATCAGCTCCCTGTTCCTCTTCGAGAAGCTGAGCCCCGAGCAGCTGGGGCGGCTGTGCAGCGAGGGACGGGTGGAACTGTTCGAGGCCGGCCCGGTGTACACCGAGGGCGACCCCGCCACCTGCTTCTTCGTGATGATCGAGGGCACGGTCGTGCTCTCCCGCCGGGTCGGCGGCGACGACGTGGAGGTCAGCCGGACCTCGCAGCGCGGCGTGTACGCGGGCGCGATGCAGGCGTACCTCGGCGACCGGGTGCGGCAGGTGTACAACAACTCGATGCGGGTCACCGAGCCGACCCGTTTCTTCGTGCTGCCCGCGGACATCTTCGCGGACGTCATGAGCGAGTGGTTCCCGATGGCCGTGCACCTGCTGGAGGGCCTGTTCTTCGGTTCGAAGAACACCCAGGCCGCGATCGGGCAGCGGGAACGGCTGCTCGCCCTCGGCTCACTGTCGGCGGGGCTCACCCACGAACTGAACAACCCGGCGGCCGCGGCGGTCCGGGCCACCGCCACGCTGCGGGAACGCGTCGCGAAGATGCGGCACAAGCTCGCCCTGATCGCCGAGGCGCCGTTCACCCGCGAGGTGATGGCCGGCCTGATAGAGATCCAGGAGCGCACCGCCGAGCGCGTGGCGAAGGCACCGGCGCTCAGTCCGCTGGAGGCGTCCGACCGCGAGGACATGCTCACCGACTGGCTGGAGGACCACGGCATCGACTACGGCTGGCAGGTCTCCCCGACCTTCGTCCAGGCCGGGCTCGACGTCGACTGGCTGGAGCAGGTCGCGGCGGCCGTGCACACGGACATCCTGCCCAACGCGGTCGGCTGGCTCAACTACACCGTCGAGACCGAGCTGTTGATGAACGAGATCGAGGACTCCACCACCCGGATCTCGCACCTCGTCGACGCGGCCAAGCAGTACTCGCAACTGGACCGGGCGCCGTACCGGGTGGTGGACGTGCACGAACTCCTCGACAGCACGCTGCTGATGCTGTCGGGCAAGAGGGGCCCCGGAATCAAGGTCGTCAAGGAGTACGACCGGACGCTCCCGCCGGTTCCCGCCTACCCGGCGGAGCTGAACCAGGTGTGGACCAATCTCATCGACAACGCCGTCTCGGCCATCAACGGCGCGGGCGGCGAGGGCACGCTGACGGTGCGGACCGCCCTCGACCACGAGCGGGTGCTGGTGGAGTTCCGGGACACCGGGCCCGGTGTCCCGCCGGAGATCAAGGACCGGATCTTCGACCCCTTCTTCACCACCAAGCCCGTCGGCGAGGGCACGGGTCTCGGCCTGGACATCTCCTGGCGGATCGTCGTCAACAAGCACCACGGCACCCTGCGGGTCGAGTCGGTGCCCGGCGACACCCGCTTCCAGGTACTGCTCCCCCTGACCGCCGAGACGCCCGCCGAGGAAGCGGAGGACAACGCATGAGCACCGTCGAGGGAATCGACCCGAGCGTCCCGCCGAGCGGCACCGGCTGCGTGGAGTGCGACGCGGCGGGCGGCTGGTGGTTCCACCTGCGCCGCTGCGCGCAGTGCGGGCACGTCGGCTGCTGCGACGACTCTCCGGCCAAGCACGCCACCGCCCACTTCCGGGAGACGGGGCATCCGGTCATCCAGAGCTACGAGCCGGGCGAGAGCTGGTTCTGGAACTTCGCCACGGACGAGCTGTACAGCTCCGGGCCCGATCTGGCGCCCCCGGGCAGCCATCCCGCCGAGCAGCCGGCCCCGGGCCCGGTGGGGCGGGTGCCCGCCAACTGGGCGCAGACACTGCGCTGAGGCGGCCGGCGCGGTTCAGCGTCCGCAGTCCAGGCTGCCGGTGCCGACGGCGTCGGCCAGGGCCTGCATGCCCTTGTCGTTGGGGTGCAGGTGGTCGCCGCCGTCGAGGAAGGGCAGGATCCGCAAGGGGTCGTAGGGACTGCGCAGGATCCGGTCGAAGTCGGTGACGGCGTCGAAGTCGCCGCTGCCGCGCAGGAACCGGTTGACGTCCTGCCGCACGGCCTCGGCGGCCGGATCCCACTCGGGCCAGCCCTTGAACGGGCCGATGGTGGCGGCGACCACGCACATGCCGGCCGCGTGGGCCCGCCGGGCGATCTCCCGGTAGCCGGCGGCCAGGTCGGCCGCGGTGACACCGGTGTGCGCCTTGATGTCGTTGACGCTCTCGAACAGGAACAGGGTGCGCACTCCGGGCTGTGAGAGGACGTCCCGGTCCAGCCGGTGCAGGGCGCTCTGCCCGGCGCCGTCGGCGAGGATCTTGTTGCCGGAGATGCCCTCGTTGGCCACCCCCCTGACCGGCGTGCCGAGGGTGCCGAGGCGGCGGGCCAGGTAGTCGGGCCAGCGGCGGTTCAGGTCGGTGGTGGACTGCCAGCCGTCGGTGATCGAGTCGCCGAGCGCGACGACGGCCCCGGTGGCCCGGTCGGCCGGCCGTACCGAGACGGCGTCCAGGTACCACCAGGAACCGGTGGTGCGCGTCCAGGCGGCGCCGCTCTCCTCGGCGGTGTGGTCGCCCCCGCCGGTGTACGACGTCTGCATGGCCATCCAGTGGCCGGAGGCGGGCCCCGCCGCGTCGGGGGTGCGGAGGCTGACGACGAGGTCCGCTCCGGCGGGCCACCTCCCGGGCAGCGGATCGCTCCAGGCCACGGCGCCGGCGGGCACGGTGACCGTGGGGAGTTTGCCGAAGGTCACCGGCCGGTTGCTGCCCGGCCGCAGCGCGGCTCCCGTCTCCCGCAGTCCGGCGTGGACACCGGCCAGGGTCAGCGGGCGGTCGCCGAAGGCGTTCGTGAAGCGGATGCGCAGGTCGCTGCCGCCGACGCTGGTGTGGACGATCAGCCGGTAGCCCTGGCCGGCGGTGCCCTCGCCCATGAGGTCGGCGCTCGCCGCCCAGGTGACGACGCCGGTGGCGTGCGTGGTGGAGTCGGGCGGCGGGCCGGCCGCCCGGGCGGGCGCGGTCTGGCAGGCGACGGCGGCCAGCAGCGCCGCGACGACGCGGCCACCGCGTGCGAGACGGCCGCTCACCGGGCGAGGTCCCGGATCGTGACGGACCCGCCCGGCCGCATCCGAACCGTCCGGGACGTCCCTGCGTATCCCACGGAGGTCATGGTGCCGCCGACGCTGCGGATCCGCACCTCGGTGGGTTGGCCGTCCCGCCGGCTCAGGTCGACGAGGAAGCCGCCGCGGGCTCCGGCGCCGGTCACGGAGCCGGCGGCGGCCCAGGCGCCGGGCAGGGCCGGCAGCAGTTCGAGGTGCCCGGGGCGCGAGTACAGCAGCATCTCGGCCACGGCGGCCGGGGTGCCTAGGTTCGCGTCGATCGAACAGGCGGGAGCCGTGGGCGGGCAGAGCCTCGGTGATCCGGTTCCGGCGGGAGCCGAGGTCCTCGTGGTTCCACAGGTCGCGGACCGCCGCGTTGCCGGTGAAGCCGAGGGAGGAGAAGTCGGCCGTGACGGCGGCGGGGGCGTCGGCGAGGTTGAACAGCGCGACGGTGCGGGTGCCGTCCGGGTTCTTCGCGGCCCACACCTGCTGGGGGTCGGAGGGGGTGACCGGCCGGGCGGGCGGGCCGTCGCCCTGGTCGACGGCGATGACCTCGCGGTCGGTGAGGAGCCGTACGCCGTGGTCGTCGAGCTTCGTGAGGTCGTCGCCGGTGTGGAGGGGGGACTTGGCGATGGCCACAGGGTGGCGTACGTCTGCCGTTCGGCCTTGGTCAGGCCGTCCAACGTCGAGGGAGTCCAGGTCGTTCCAGCCGCCGGGACCGGCGTGCCGGGTCCAGCCCGGGGTGTCGTCGAAGCGGTCGCCGACGGAGTTCTCCCAGCCGACGAGGGTGTGGCAGTAGCACTCGACGTCGGTGTCGACGCGCCAGCCACCGGCGTACTTCTTCCAGTCGGCGGCGTGGCCGATGTCCATTTCCGCTGTCAGTAAAAGAAACAGCGGCTGTTACGGAGGCAGTTGGGGCCGCCGGCCGGGTCCGGACATGCGGATGCCCCGCGCGGGGCGGGGCATCCGGTCGTGCTGTGCCGTGCTGTGCCGAACTGTGCAGCCGGGTGTCAGCGGTGGGCGCGCGGCGTGTTCGCGGCGGTGACGTTCACCGCGGACCACGACTTGTCCACCGTCTTGTACTCGGTGCTGTTGGCGCCGTACAGGTCCTTGGCCGCCTTCAGGGTCGCGACGCGAGCCTGGTGGAAGTCGGTCGTGGAGACCATGTAGCGGGTGAGCGCGCGGTAGTAGATGGCGGTGGCCTTGGTCCGGCCGATGCCCTTGACCGCGATGTTGTGGTAGGTCGGCGAGTTGTAGGTGACCGTGCCGATCTTCTTCTTGCCGCTGCCCTCGGCGAGGAGGTAGTAGGCGTGCGAGGAGACACCCGAACCGGCGTGCACCTCGGTGTAGTACACGTCCGACGACCAGTAGTCGATGGTGCCCTCGAGCTTGTCCAGCGACGGGTGGTCGAGGCGGCGCAGGAACTTCTGGGCGAGGCCCAGCTTCTCGCCGACCAGGTAGTCCGGCGTGTCCTTCGCGTTCTTGGCGTAGAACTCGACGTTGGAGCCGAAGATGTCCGCCAGCGACTCGTTCAGCGAGCCCGGCTCACCGTACTGGTTGCCGTTCTCGTCGACGAAGGTCGGCTGCAGGTTGGCGGTCGCCTCCACCACGCCGTGGGTCAGCTCGTGACCGGTGACGTCGAGGACGACGAGCGGCTTCTTGAACATCTGGCCGTCGCCGTCACCGTACAGCATGCAGTTGCAGGTCGGGTCCCAGAAGGCGTTGGCGACCTTCTTGCCCCAGTGGACCATCGCCCGGGCGGGCTTGCTGTTGTTGGCGATGCCCTTGCGCTTGAACGTGGACTTGTAGAAGTCCAGCGTCTTGGTGATGCCGTACTGGGCGTCGGCAGCGGCGCTGACCCGGCTGGTGGTCTTGTTGTTGCCCCACACGTTGGTCGTGTTGGTGAACTTCGAGCCGGAGCTGAACTTCTCCGTCATCGAGCCCTTGGCGTCACGCGTCTCGGTGCCGTACCGGCTCGGGTCCTTGAGCTGGTAGTGGCCGCGCGAGGTCTGCGTGGTGGTGAGGCCGACGTTGCCGACGAAGAGGGTCTTGCCGGTGCCCTTGGCGGCCGACGGGTACGCCGCCGCGGCGGAGGAGCCCGAGCCGAGCAGGCCCGACGGGGCGGAGGAGCCGACACCGGTGGCCGGGTCGGCCGTCTCGCCGCGCTTGCGCAGGGTGTCGAGCAGCTTCGGCGACAGGAACTCGTCGCTGTCGGGGGTGTTGCTGCGCACCTTGCCGCTGACGGCGTCGACGACGACGGTGTGCGAGCTGCCCTGCGTGGCCACCGTCACCTGGTAGGCGAGGGCGGAGGCGCCACCACGGGCGTCGACGACCAGCTGGGCGCTGCTCGCGTCACCCTTGGCGGCCTTGGCGGCCTTGGCCGCGGCCTGCGCCGCGGTCAGCTTCGCCTGCGAGGTGGCCGCCGGCTTGACCGCGTGGTCGGCCGCGCGGGTCACGCCGGTGTAGGCCAGCTTGCGGTCGAGGTGGACGATGAGGTCACCGCCGAGCACCGGTAGGTTTCCGTGCGTCCGGACGAAACGGACGTGCCGGGCACCCTCGGGGTCGACCATGACGTCCTGGGCGTGCAGCGCGTCGCCCTTGGAGACGCCGGTCGCCGAGGCGTGGGCGAAGGCCGCGCTGCGCGCCGCCTCCACCACCGCCGTGGCGTTCGTGGCGGAGGACGCGGCGGTCCGCTCCACCCCCGTCGTGGAGGGGCCCGCGAAGGCCGTACCGGCCAGTCCCGTGGCGGCCGTCGCGACAGTGACGGCGATCGCCAGGGAGCGTATGTGCGGTCTACGCAATCTGATCAAAGTTCCTTCGTGTGAAGACGGCAGGGGTCGCCAACCGCCTTGTCACATGGCGCAGTTGACGCGCCACGGGGGCTGGTAGGGCCCCGGCGTCACCCTTTCGGATCAGTCATGTCCCCGTAAAGCCGGAATGATCCATTTCGCGGATTTCTAGAGGAATCCTTTACGAATGGGCGCCACAGGGTGATCACGGGTCCCTCAACTGTGTGTCGACAGCGGAGACGTTGCCGCCATCCCCTAGGTTCCGAGGCCTGAATGTGACCGATATCGCATCAGGAACCGTACGGATGGGAGTGGATGCCGGATGGTCTCAGCAACGGTGGGCAGGGGCGCGGTCCTCGGGGCGGTCGTCCTGTCGCTGCTCGCGGTCCCGGCGCGCGCGGCGACCGCGGAGGCGGGCAGGCCCGTGGCGGCGGCGCTTCCGGCGCCCGACACGGCAGGCCTGGCGGCGGTGCTGCGCACGGCCGTGAACCAGGGCGCACCCGGTGCGCTGGCTCGGATCGACGACCAGGGCCGGACATACCGGTCCACACAGGGAGTTGCCGACCGCGTCACCGGGCGGGCCATCGCCGCCGACGACCGGTTCCGGGTGGGCAGCGTCACCAAGACCTTCTCGGCGGTGGTCCTGCTCCAGCTCGTCGACGAGAAGAAGCTGACGCTCGACGCCCCGGTCAACCGGTACCTTCCCGGACTCCTGCCCGACGACCGGATCACGGTGCGCCAGGTGCTCGGCCACCGCAGCGGCCTGTACGACTACACCAACGACATGTTCGCCGAGAGCGTGTCCGGCTTCGAGGCGGTGCGCAAGAAGGTCTACACCTACCGCCAACTGGTCGCGCTCTCCCTGAAGAAGCCCCGCACCAACGCGCCCGGCGCCGCCTACGCGTACTCCAACACCAACTTCGTCGTGGCCGGCCTGCTCATCGAGAAGCTCACGGGTCACTCCGTGCGGACGGAGTACGAGAAGCGCGTCTTCGAGCCGCTGGGCCTGCGGGACACCTTCTACGTGCACCCCGACACCACGATCCCCGGCCGGTACGCCCGGGGGTACCTCACCCCGGACACGGCGGGCGGCCAGCTGGTCGACGCGACCGCCCAGACGGTGTCGTGGGCGCAGAGCGCGGGCGCCATCATCTCCAGCGCGCGGGACCTGAACACCTTCTACTCCGCGCTGCTGGGCGGCCGGCTGATGTCGTCCGCGCGGCTCGCCGAGATGGAGCGCTTCACCCCGGTCAACAGCACGACGGCGTACGGACTCGGACTGCGCCGCCGCGACCTGTCGTGCGGGGTCTCGGTGTACGGCCACACGGGCGCGGTCCAGGGGTACTACACCTACGCCTTCGCGACGAAGGACGGCAGCCGCAGCATCACCGCCGTGGCCGACACCTCCAACAACGGCAAGGTCCTCGACACGCTGGCCGGCACGCTGAACGCGGCGTTCTGCGGCGCCCCGAGGACGGCGGCCGCCGGGAAGCACGCCGGCGCCGTCGAGGACGAGGGCTAGGCGGGCGCACCACGGCGCCGCGCGGGCCGTGCCACACGGCGCGGCCCGCGCACCGGGGCGAACGCGCCCGGTGGAGCCGCTCCGCCCGCCGTCAGGGACCGGACGTCGGCATCGCCCCGGTCAGGTGGCGCCCGCCCCGGTCAGGCCGTCGTCGTCCTCGGACTCGTGGACGCCGCCCGCCACGGCGGTGAGGTGGTCCAGGACGTTGGTCAGGCGGAGGACGCGCTCCAGCACCTCGGGCCGGTTGTCCAGGTGCAGGGTGGCCCCGGTGGCGCTGGTCCGGCGGTGGACCATCAGCAGGGCGGACAGGCCCGAGGAGTCGATCCACGTCAGATCACCGAAGTCCAGGCGGACATCGCTGGGCGGCGGCTGGCCGCTCGCCAGGTGCTCGACGACGGTCTGCACGAAATCGTCGCTGGTGTCGTAGTCGAGTTCGCCGGCCACGCGCACCGTGAGCGTGGCGGGTTCACTGAGGACGACGAGGGTGAACTCGGATGGTGGCAGGTTGATCATGCGCGGGTGTCGGGGCCGGGGACAGGACGGGCGGGGCGGCCGCTCAGGGCGGCGGAGCCCTCGTGGATCAGGTGAGAGGCGCGAGGGAAGTCGCGCAGTTGACCGGCCAGGGCCTCCAGACCGGTCACCAGCGAGCGGGCGGGCACGTGACGGACCTCGAGGATGTCCGCGGTCCAGGTGAGGAACGTCGTGAACAGGTCGGCGTCGTCGACGTAGAGGGCCGTCGCGAGGAAGCCGACTACGTGGGCGAGGTCCTCCGCGGTGCGCTCCCGCTGGGTGTCGCTGTAGCCCCGCATGGCGGGGAAACGGTCCTCCAGGTCGGACAGCGTCTGCTTGACCAGCTGGGCCCGGGTCTGGACGACCATCGTGTACTCCTGGTCGGCCAGGTGAGGCAGGTCGTCCACCGCCTGCCGGCTCGCCGAGGCGTCCGGCCGCGCCATGCCCTCGTCGAGCACGGCGACCGCGGCGCGGGCGTCGGGTGCCCAGCGGTCGGCGCGCAGGGTCCGGGCGTAGCGCCCGCCGGGGCCGAAGGCGCGGCCGCCGGCCAGCACGGGCACGCCGACGGCCTGGCAGGCGGTGATGGCGCCGTGCGCGACGGGCAGGTGGGTCGGGATCGAGCCGGACAGCAGGACGGCGTCGGGGTTGGTCCGGTGCAGATGCGCCACAAGGTGCGGTGTGGGGGTCTGGGCGCCGAGGAAGTCGACCCGCCAGCCGCGCAGCCGCAGGACCTCGGCGACGAGCCGGGCGGGGAAGGCGTGCCACTCCCCGTCGACGCAGGCGACCGTCACCCGGCCGCGCGGCGGGGTCGCGCTCTTCTCGGCGCGCCGGTGGGCGAGGGAGGCGACGACCCGCTCGTTGATGGCGGTCGCGGCGTGCTCCTGGGCCACGCTGAGCCGGTCGGCGGCCCATTCGACGCCCACCTTCTCCTGGACCGGCGCTATGACCTCCAGGAGCAGCGTCTCCTCGTCGGCGCCCTCGTCCAGGGCCCCGTGCACGATGTCGGCGGCCCAGTACTCGTCGCCATCGGTCACGGCGTCCCACAGCCGGTCGACGAGGGGGGCCGTCGCGGTGCGATGACTCACATGTTCCTCCTGCTCCTGGTGCCGCCCGCGCGCCCGTCGACGACCTTCAGCGAGCCGTTGCGGGGCGCGCTGATGGCCACGGCGGCCATGTCGTCGTGCCGGCCCGCGCCCAGCCACTGGGCCGCCAGCATCTGCACCCGTTCCACGACCGCCTCGGCGGGCATGCCCGCGCACTCGGCGAGCGCCCGCTGCAGGCGCCTCTCACCGAAGAGTTCGTCGCCCAGCGGGCCGCCGCGCGCCTCGGTGATGCCGTCGGTGTAGAGCAGGCACGTCTCGCCCGGCGCGAGCACCGTCTCCACGGTTGTCGCCTTGACCGCCGGCAGCGCACCCACCAGGGTGCCGTGCGTCGGGACCTCCTCGACGGTGCCGTCGTTGCGGACGATCAGCGGCGGCAGGTGTCCGGCGCTGGTCAGCCGCACCTGCGCGCGGCCGCCGCGGCGGCGCACCGAGGCCAGCACGATGGTGGCGAACCGGGTGTGATGGGAGGTCAGCAGGGCGCCGTTGAGCAGGCCGAGAATCCGCTGGTGGTCCTCCGCCAGGGGCAGCAGGGCCTGCAGCGTGTTGCGGATCTTGCCGGTCAGCACCGCCGCGTCCAGGCCCTTGCCCGCGACGTCCCCGAGCACGACGAGGGTCTCCTGGGAGGGGTCGGCGCCCGGGTGGACGTCGTAGAAGTCCCCACCGACCCGCTCGTGGTCCTTGGCTGCGCGGTAGCCGCCGGCGTACTCCACTCCGTGGACGCTGTCGAGCGCGGGCGGCAGCAGTTCCCGCATCAGCGTGGCGGTGATGGTGGTCTGTTCCGTGTAGAGGCGGGCGGCGGAGAGGGCGGCACCGGCGCGGGCGGCGAACAGGCGGGCGAAGACCTCCTCGCCCTCGGTGAAGGCCTGCTCGGTGCTGGAGCGCAGCAGGACGAGGGCGCCGGCGGGCACTCCATGGCCGGGGAGCGGGGTGACGATCACGGAGCCGACGGGGCCGGAGAAGCCGTCCGGGATCACCCAGTCGGGGATGAGGGCGGGGTCGATCCAGCGGGCCGGTACGGGCGGGAAGCCCTGGAGCGCCTCGGCGAGGCCCGGTACGCCGGCGACGTCGACCTTGCGCGTGGTCTGGGTGACGGGGCCGCCCTGGCGTGCGTAGGTCAGCGGGTAGCGGCGTCCGTGGGGCGGTGCGATCAGGACGGCGGCTTCGGCGAGGTGCTCTGCGGCCATGGAAGCGGCCACCTCCATGCAGCGCGGCACGTTCAGGGTGGACAGCAGCGCGCTGGAGGCCTCGGAGAGCACCTCGGTCCGCATCTGTGCGTCGCTCAGCGCCGTCTCGGCCAGCCGCCGGTCGGTCTCGTCGACCAGCCACCAGACCACGTCGCCGTCGCCGGCCTGCGTGGGATGGGCCTCGAACAGACGCCCGTTGATACGTCCCGTCGGCGGGCCCTCGGAGGCGCCGCGGGTGCCGGCGTCGATGCGCTGGTGCGCTCCCCAGAGCCAGGAGGGCACCTGTTCGTGCAGCCAGTCGCCGCTCGCCGCGTCGGGGAGTATCAGTCGGGCGGCCTCATTGATCCGGACCAGACCGCCGTGCCGGTCGACGACCAGCACCGGATAGGGGGCCTCGGCCCACGTCACGCCGACCCTGAGGTCGGCGTCGGGTGGGCGGGCGGAGGAACCGGGGGAGAATGACACAACCGGAGGCACGCGTCGTGCGCACCTCACCACCTTCCTGCCATGGAAAACAGATGTCCTTTGACAACCGTCCCGCACGGATCCCCATGGACGCAACCCGCGTGGGCGACCCCTCGGGCATTCCCACCGGTTTCGGTGCAGGTGCGGGAGATTTGTCACACGGCTCAGCGAGGCGTCGCCAACGTGTTCGCACGGGCGCCCGGTTCGGAGCCGGACGGACCGGTGCGGCGATCTTGGCGGAACCACTTCGTCCGGGACACCATGCCCGGCATGAAGGGTGATCTCTTTTCCAGTCAGCACGTCGTGCAGCCGGCCGTGGAGCCGGGAATGTCCGTCGAGAACGCCAAGTGCCTCAAGTACGCGGTGAACGGCGAGATGCACGCCCGCCAGGGCGCGATGGTCGCCTACCGCGGCGACCTCAAGTTCGAACGCAAGGGGCAGGGCGTCGGCGGCATGCTGAAGCGCGCCGTCACCGGTGAGGGACTGCCCCTCATGGCGGTGCGCGGTCAGGGCGAGGCCTGGTTCGCGCACGAGGCGCAGAACTGCTTCGTCGTCGAGGTCGAGCACGGCGACCGGTTCACCGTCAACGGCCGCAACGTGCTGTGTTTCGACGCTTCGTTGTCCTACGAGATAAAGACGGTCAAGGGTTCGGGCATCGCGGGCGGCGGGCTGTTCAACAGCGTGTTCAGCGGACAGGGCCGGCTCGGCCTGGTGTGCGAGGGCAATCCGCTGGTCATACCGGTCTCCGCGCACGCCCCGGTGTACGTCGACACGGACGCGGTGGTCGGCTGGACCGCGCATCTGCAGACCTCGCTGCACCGCTCGCAGTCCATCGGCTCGATGCTGCGGGGCGGCTCCGGCGAGGCCGTGCAGCTGATGCTCCAGGGCGAGGGCTACGTCGTGGTGCGGCCGAGCGAGCTGACGCCCCAGAAGGCACAGCAGCACTGAACCTTCACAAGTGACCCGGGCGGGGCGGGCAACCCGCGTCGCCGTACCCGCGTCTTGATCGACAACAGACCGAAGCCCCGGCTCCCTCAGGGCCGGGGCGCATTTCCGAGATGCTATACACGGCATGTATACACTCCGTGTATAGAAGGGTACACATGTACGGCAAGGCATCCGCCCCGGAGTACCAGGGCGCCCTCACCACCCTGTCCGTGAACTCCTCCCTGGTCGACGTACTGGCCGAGGCGACCGAACGGCTGCGCGAGGCCGAACGGTCGGGCCGCCCCGCCGAGGCGGCGCGCTGCGGCCTCGCCGCGGCCGAGGCCCACCGGCGCCTCGGCCACGTCGGGGACGCCGACCGGGCCTGGAAGGCCAGTTACCGCGCCGCCCGGGAGGCGGCCGACACGGCGGCCATGGCCTGGGCGCTGTGGAGCGGCGGCACCCTGGCCCGGCAGCGCGGGGCGTTCCCGCTCGCCCGGCGACTGCTGGGGCTCGCGGCCGAACTGGGCGAGCGCGGCGGCGACGTGGTGGTCCGCGGCTACTCGCTGGCCGGCCTGGCGGAGACCGGCCGCATCCAGGGCGACTACGAGGCGGTCGGCCGGCTGCACGAGCAGCTGCTGGCCGAGGCCCGCAGGCGCGGCGAGGCCCGGCACACGGTGTGGGCGCTGGAGGGCATCGCGCAGATGCACCGCAACACCGGCGGCTACGACGAGGCGTACGCACTGTTCGAGGAGGCCGCGGAGATAGCCGGGCGGGCCGACGACCGGCGCGGGCACGCCTGGGCACTGCGCGGCCTCGCGGACATCGTCTCGGTGCGCGACGGCGACACTCCCCGGGCCCTGGAGCTGCTGTCCGAGGCCGAGGCCACCTGCCGTGCGATGAACCTGTCCAGTGCGCTCGCCTACAACCACAAGATGCGCGGCAACGTCCTCTACCGCGCCGGGCGGTACGCCGAGGCGCGCGACCTGTACGAGCTGGCGCTGGAGGAGTTCCGGGCGATGAGCGAGCCGCGCGGCGAGGCCCTGGCCCGGCTGGGCCTCGCCAAGTCGCGGGCCCACCTCGGCCGGGACCGCGACGGGACGGCGGCCGAACTCGCGGATCTCGCCCGGACGCTGGACCGCAGCGGCCTCAAGCACGCACGGGAGATGGTGACCCGGGCGCAACGGGAGTTCGGCCTCGCCGAGGAGCCCGCGCAGTCGGTTGCTGCCGCGGGGTCCGTGGCGTCGGTGGCGTCCCTGGAGGTGGCACGGTGACCGTCCTCCCCGCGGCGGTACGCCCGCCGCTCGCGGCTTCCCGGACCCTCGCCCGCTGCCGCGAACTGGTCCGGCCCGCGCTGACGGACGCGGTCGGGCGGCTGCATCCGTGGGTCGCCGAGATGGCCGCGTACTCCTTCGGCTGGTGCGAGGTGGGCGGGGCGCCCGCGAGCACCCCGGGCGGCAAGGGCGTCCGGCAGGCGCTGGCGGTCCTGGGCGCCGAGGCGGCGGGCGCCGACGGGCGCGCCGGTGTCCCCGCCGCGGTCGCGGTGGAGCTGGTGCACGCCTTCTCGCTGCTGCACGACGACATCATGGACGGCGACGCGACCCGGCGCCGCCGCCCCGCCGTGTGGAAGGCGTACGGCACGGGGCCCGCGGTGCTCGCCGGTGACGCCCTGTTCGCGCTGGCCGTGGACACCCTCGCCGCCGCGCCCCAGGGGCCGGGCGCGGTACGGCTGCTCTCCGGCGCGCTCGCCGATCTGGTGCGCGGGCAGGCCGACGACCTGCTGTTCGCCACCCGGCCCGGCACCGGCCCCGAGCGGGTGACGCCGCAGGAGTACCGGGCGATGGCGGAGGGCAAGACCGGCGCGCTGCTGGGCTGCGCCGCGGCCCTGGGGGCCGCGCTCGGCGGGGCACCCGAGTCCGCGATCGGCGCGCTGGACCGGGCCGGGCGGCATCTGGGCGTCGCCTTCCAGCTGGTCGACGACGTGCTCGGCATCTGGGGCGACCCGGCCGTCACCGGGAAGCCGGCGGGCGGCGATCTGCGGGAGGGCAAGAAGACCTTCCCGGTGCTCGTCGCGCTCGGCTCCCCGGTTGCCCGTGGCCTGCCCGCGCTGCTCGGCGCGCCCGGCCGGGAGGCGGAGGCGGCGGCCCTGATCGCGGAGGCGGGCGGCCGTACGGCGACCCTGGCCGAGGCCCGGGCGCACACGGCCGCCGCCCGCTCGGCTCTCGCCCGGGCGCCTCTGGCGGCCGGGGCCGTCGGTGAGCTGAACGGTCTGCTGGACCTGCTGCTCGACCGCGAGCGGTGACCATGATCCGCAATCGCGTTGACCGCGGCCGCCCCGGCGGGTGAAGGTGCGATCGGCGCGGTTCCCACCCCCGCGCCGGAAGGGTGAGGCACCTTGATCGGCATCTCGGACATCGAAGCCGCCGCCGAGCGGATCGCCGGACACGTCGTGCGGACACCGACCGTGCCGAGCCCGGGCCTGTCCGCCCTGCTCGGTGTCCCGGTCACCGCCAAGCTCGAACTGCTCCAGCGCACCGGCTCGTTCAAGGCCCGCGGGGCCACGGCGAAGCTGCTGTCGCTGAGCGAGGCCGAGCGGGCCGCGGGTGTGGTCGCGGTCAGCGGCGGCAACCACGGGATCGCGCTCGCGGTGATGGCGGCGGCCCTCGATGTGAAGGCGACCGTGGTGATGCCCCGTACCGCGCCGGCCCGGTCCATCGGGATCGCCGAGGAGGCGGGTGCGTCGGTCCGGCTGACCGACGGCATGGACAGCGCCTTCCAGCTGGTGACGCGGCTGCGGGACGAGGGTCTGACCCTGGTGCACCCGTTCGACGACCCGGTGGTGATCGCCGGGCAGGGCACGGTGGGGCTGGAGCTGGCCGAGGACGCGGACGAGCTGACGGACGTCGTCGTCAGCATCGGCGGGGGCGGGCTGATCGCCGGGGTCGCGGCGGCGCTGCGCGCCCGGCGGCCGGGGGTCCGCGTGTGGGGCGTGGAGACGGCGGGCGCCGAGGCCCTGTCCGGCGCGCTCGCGGCGGGCGCTCCGGTGCCGGTGCCGCTGACGTCCCTGGTCACCACGCTCAGCGCGCCCTCGGCCTCGCAGCTGACGTACGACCATGTGTCCGCGCTGGTCGAGGAGGTGCTGGTGGTGCCGGACCGGGACGCCGTGCGGGGCTGCCTGGACCTCGCCGACCACGCCAAGGTGTGGGCCGAGCCGGCCGCGGGCTGTCTGCTGCCGGCGGCCCGGCAGGTGGTGGCACGCGTCGGCGAGGACGCCCGGATCGGACTCGTGGTCTGCGGCGGCAACGTCACCCTCCGCGAACTCGTGGGCTGGGCCGACCGGTTCGGGCTGTGAGGCGCGGCCGGCCCCGTGCTTTACCCTCGGTTACCCGCAGGTCGAACACCCGTGGGTGCGGCCATCCTTAACTCGGACGCGCGTTCCGGCGATTGAATAAAAGGCAGGAAGCGCTCCGAGTTGAGGATTCTTTGAACGCACCCCCGCGCACCCCGCGTACCTCTGGGAAACACCAGGCAGGGGTTGCAGCGAGGGATGACCATGGCCAAGGCGCACGTCTCCGCACACGAGTGGGTCGCCGGGCGGTACCGGCTGCTGGAGGTATTCGCCCGCGAGACGAACCGCCTGTGGTGGTACGCCGAGGACGTGGCGGCGGAGCAGCCGCGGCTGGTGGCGCAGACAGCGCTGCCGGAGCCGTCCGACGACGACACCGCGCGCCGCGTCACCGCCCGGGTCGTGCGGACCTCCGAGACCATGCGGCTGCTGCGCCCCGGCGCGGTCGCCACCGTCGTGGACGCCGTGGTGGAGGCGGACACCCTGTGGACGGTCACGGAGTGGATCGACGGCACCCCGCTGAGCGAACTCCTCGACCGCGAGGGCGCGTTCACCACCGCGCGGGCGGCGCGGATCGGTCTGGAACTGCTCGACGTGCTCCGCGCCGCCCACGACGAGGGCATCACGCACGGCGAGCTGAGCCCCGGCCAGCTGTTCGTGCGCGAGGAGGGCCCGGTGGTCGTCACGGGGTTCGGGCTGGCGGGCGCGACGCTGGTCCCGCGGCTCGCGGCCCCGTCGTACGCCTCACCGGAGCAGGCCCGCGACGAGCGGATCGGCCCGGCCGCCGACCTGTGGGCGCTGGGCGCGCTGCTGTACACGATGGCCGAGGGCAGGCCGCCGTTCCGTGACCGGGGCCGGCCCGACGCCACCCTGAAGGCCGTGGACCGGCTGCCGCTGCGCACCCCGCTGCGGACGGGCCCGCTCACCCAGGCCGTGCAGGGGCTGCTCCGCAAGAGCTCGGTGGACCGGCTCGCCCGGCCGGTGGTGCACGAGGCCCTGACCCGGGCCCTGACCGGGGACACCGAAGAGGACCGGGAGCCGGCGCCGGTCCCCCGGGTGCGCGGCGCCTACCGGGGCGTGCGGCTCGCCGCGACCGGGCGGGGCCGAGGGGTCCTGATCGCGGGCACGGTGCTGGCCGGCGTCACCGTCACGGCCGCCGTGCTGGCCGCGACCCACCGGCTGCCCGGCACGGACACGGCGGGCGCGCCTCCCGAGGCGACCGCCCCGGCCACCCCCGACGGGCGCCACACCGGTTCCGGCACCCCCGCACCGACGGCTCCGACGGCCCCGGCCTCCCCGGCGGCCCCCGCTTCCCCCGCCCTGCCGGCGGGATACCGCACCTACAGCGCGCCCGAGGGCTTCTCCGTGGCGCTGCCCGAGGGCTGGAAGCGGCTGACCACCTCGCGGGCGGACGACCTCGCCTACCGCGTCACCTTCGGCCGCGGCGGCGGCTCCCCCACCCTCGCCGTCACCTACAGCGAACGGGTGGGCCCCGACCCGGTCGCCGTCTGGCGGGACGACGTCGAGCCGAGCCTGCGCGAGCTTCCCGGGTACCGGCGCATCGGGGACGTCCGGGCCACCACCTACCAGGGCCGCAGGGCCGCCGACATCGAGTGGCTGGCGGGATCGGGCGACGACCGGGTGCACACCTTCGGGCGGGGTTTCCTGCTGGGCGGCCGGCGCGGGTTCTCCCTGCGCTTCACCACCCCGGCCGGAATCTGGGACGACGCGGCCAGCCAGCAGGCGCGCAAGACGTTCCTGCGGACGTTCGCGGCGCCGGGGAGCTGACCCGGACCGCTCCGGCCGTTTTCCCGCCGCCGCCCCGGGGACTCGCCCCGTATGGTGCAAATCGGATACACGATGATGACCGAGCAGGCCGGCCCCCGGGACCTCGTGGAGCACGTGGTGGGGGCCGAGGAGGCCGGGTTCGACTTCTCGGTGACCTCGGACCACTACTTTCCGTGGCTGCGCGCGCAGGGGCACTCCTCGTACGCGTGGAGCGTCCTGGGCGCGGCCGCCCAGGCCACCTCGCGGATTCCGCTGATGACCTACGTGACCTGTCCGCTCGTGCGCTACCACCCGGCGGTCGTGGCGCAGAAGGCGGCCACCGTGCAGTTGCTGTCCGAGGGCAGGTTCCGGCTCGGCCTCGGCGCCGGTGAGAACCTCAACGAGCACGTCGTGGGCGGCGGCTGGCCGCCGGCGGACGTCCGGCACGAGATGCTCGAGGAGGCGGTCCAGATCATCCGCGCGCTCTTCGAGGGCGGTCACGTCACGCACCACGGACAGCACTACGACGTGGACTCGGCGCGGCTGTGGGACCTCCCGGAGGTCGCTCCGCCGATCGGCATCGCCGTGTCGGGCGAGCAGTCCTGCAAGCTCGCCGGGCACCTCGCCGATCTGGTCATCGCGACCGAGCCCAAGGTCGGCCTGCTGGAGGCCTTCGACCGGCACGGCGGCACCGGCAAGCCACGGATCGGCCAGCTGCCGGTGTGCTACGACCCCGACCGGGACACGGCGATCAAGCGCGCCCACTCCCAGTTCCGCTGGTTCGGCCTCGGCTGGAAGGTGAACGCCGAGCTGCCGCACCCCGACTCCTTCGAGGCCGCGACGCAGTTCGTCACCGAGGACGACGTCGCCTCCGCCATCCCCTGCGGTGACGACCCGGACGCCTTCGTGGAGGCGGTACGGCCCTACGCCGAGGCCGGTTTCGGGGAGATCGCCCTGGTGCAGATCGGCGGCGACACGCAACCGGAGTACCTGCGATGGTCGGCCGGCACCCTGCTGCCCGCCCTGCGGGAGGCGTTCGGCTGAGGCCCGCCGCTCCCCCGCGCCGCGCGTAGGCGGGGGCCGCACGGAGCGGGCCTGCCAAAGCATGGTCAATGGGCCCATATAGGCTTTCCTGTCCGCACCCGGCCCCGGGTGCGGGTCCCGAGAACGCACCCGCAGGAGAGTCGTCCGTGACCCTGGTCGTCGAGCCGTCGCCCGAGCCGTCCGCCCCCGCCGCGCCGCCCCTGTCCGACCTCGTGGCGCGCGACGCCCGCGAGTTCGGCGTGTACGCGCGCACCGGAGGCTGGGCCTTCGCCCTCATGGTGGCGCGCAGTGTGCGGCCGGGCGGGCAGGCCGCCGGGGAGACCCCGAAGGTGTCGGCGAAGGAGTTCGCGGAGCTGGCCGGCTGCTCCCCGGAGCGGGTCATGCGCCACTACAGGGCCTGGGACCGGGCCGCCGACGACGGACTCGTGCCGCACTTCGAGACCCTCGCGCCGGGCCAGGAGACCGACCTCCCGGACGCCGACGTCTGGCTGGGCTACTACGTCTCGCGCAACAGCGCCACCTCCGAGCGGGGCACGGCCATCGCCCAGGCCGCCGAGGCCGAGGGCATCCGCCCCACCAAGGCGCTGGAGGTGGCCGAGAACCCGACCGCCCTGCGGGCCGCGATCCTCGCCGACCCGTCCACCGCCCACGCGGCCCGGGCCGCTCTGCTGGACCGGGTCCGCGAGGACCCCGGGCTGCAGGCCGAGCTGGCCCGGGACGTCGTACGGACCGACGATCTGAAGAAGGCCGTGGCGACCGAGAGCCGGGCCGCCGACCGGATCGGCTACGTCCGCCAGATCGCCGAGTCCGGGCAGATCAGGACGCCCGCCGGACAGACGGTGGAGGCACCCGCCGGGCTGCGCGAGGAGGCGGAACGGCACCTGTCCCTCCTGGACGAGCTGGAGGACGGCGAGGACACCGGCGAGTGGGCCACCGAGGCGTACGGCACCATGAAGTCGCTGGTCGCCGAGACCGTCGAGGCCGACCCCGAGCTGCGCGTCCAGGAACGGCGCACCCGGTTCTACAGCAGCCTGCAGAAGGCGACCCGGGCGTTCGAGGAGCTGACCTTCGACGACGCCCAGGACTACTACGAGGACGACATGGTCCGGCGGCTGGAGGAGCTCCAGCAGGCGATCGGCACCTGTCTGTCCGCTTTGCGGGGCGCGGGCGCACATCATTCGCACGGGTGAGCATTCCTTGCGGGACGGGGGTACTAGGAGGCCCTGAACCGATTGTTCCCGGAGGCCCTCGCGTGAAGTCGTTCGTGCACAAGACCCTGGTGGTGCAGCTCCACGCGGGGGGTACCGACCGGTGTCCCGTCCTCGCCCATCTCAGCTACGACGTGGAAGACCCGTTCGCCGTCACCGCCGTCTTCGGCCACGACGGCCGGGTGCTGGCGCGGTGGCGGCTGGACCGGGAGATGCTCTTCGACGGGCTGACCGGGCCGGTCGGCATCGGCGACGTGCGGCTGCGGCCGACCGCCGACGGGATGTGGCGGGAGCTGCGCATGGAGTTCCTCGGGGACTACCGGCCCGACGGCGGCCGCCACCACGCGGTGGTGTCCGCCTGGGCGCCCGCGGTCGCGGCGTTCCTGCGGGACACCCTCCAGGTCGTGGCGCGCGGGCAGGAGCGCGTCGCGGTCGACGAGTTGCTCGAGGAGATCCTCTCCGGGGCTGAGTAGCCGTACTCATGCCGGCCGCCCGGGGCCGGCGCCACGATGGGGGCTCCCGAGACGCGCTGAGCCAAGGAGCCCCCCGTGACCGCAGTGCACCCCGTCCCGTACGCCGCGCCGCGCCGCGTGCCGCCCGCCGTGTACGCCGCCGTGGCGGCCGCCGGACTCGCCGTCTCCGCATGGGGGGCGCGGGACCGCACCACCTGGTTCCTGGAGACCGTGTGGGCACTGATCGGCCTGCCCCTGCTGGTGCTGCTCCGGCGGCGCTTCCCGCTGACGGGTCTGCTGTACGGGCTGCTGGCGGTGCACGCGCTGGTTCTCGCGATGGGCGGCCACTACACGTACGCCCAGGTCCCGCTCGGCGACTGGGTGCGCGACACCTTCGCTCTGGCCCGCAATCCGTACGACCGCTTCGGGCACCTGATGCAGGGCTTCGTCCCGGCGGTCCTCGTGCGCGAACTGCTCGTCCGGACCTCTCCGCTGCGCGGCAGCCGCTGGCTGGCGCCCCTCACCGTCTGCGCGTGCCTGGCCTTCAGTGCGTGCTTCGAGCTCCTGGAGTGGGCGGCGGCCGAGATCGGCGGGCACGGCGCGGACGCGTTCCTCGCCACCCAGGGCGATGTGTGGGACACCCAGTGGGACATGTTCTGCGCCCTCATCGGGTCCGTGCTGTCCCTGCTGCTGCTGAGCCGCGTCCACGACCGCCGGCTGCGGGCCCTGGAGGCCGCCGCCGAGGTGCGCGCCGGCCGGTGAGGGCGCCGGGGCCGCCCGCCTACCGGCGGCCCGGCCCGCCGTCCTCCGTCTTCGGGGGCGCCGGCCGTTCGCCGGGCTCGGTCGTGTGCCTGCGGCGGGCCCACAGGGGCAGTCCGTACCAGCAGACGAGGTACCAGGCGACGACCGCCGACACCAGGTACGGCACATAGCCGTCGTGGGTGGCCACCCGGAGGATCAGGAGCAGGGAGGACGTCATCGTGGCGAGCAGCAGCACCAGCCCGACGAACGTCATCCTCGACGCCAGCCGGACGGCCTGCGGCTTGACCCGGCGGCCGGAGACCAGACGGTGCAGGGAGACCGGTCCGATGAGGGCGCCGGTCGCGCAGGCGCCGAGGACGACGGTCCCGATGTAGATGCCCTTGTCGGTGGAGGCCAGCTGGGAGTACTTCGGCGTGAAGACCACCGTCAGCAGGAAACCGAACAGGATCTGAACGCCCGTCTGGGCCACGCGGACCTCCTGGATGAGTTCACCCCACATCCGGTCGGCCCGTTCCTCCTCGGTCTCGTCGCGCCCTCTGCGCCGCCCGTCCTCCGTCATGCGGTTGCGTGTAACCGCCCGGCCGTTCGTTCAAACGAGGGGTGCGGTGCTCCGGCACGCCGGGGCGTCGCCGCCTCTACCAGCGGTGCTCCACCTGGTCCTTGATCCGGCGGTCGTACAGCTCCCGGATCGCGGCGGCCGTCTGCGGGGGCAGCGGGGGCAGCTTGGCCGCGGCGGCGTTGGCGCGGGCCTGCCCGGGGTTGCGCGCGCCGGGGATCACCGTGGTCACGCCGTCCTGTTCGATGATCCAGCGCAGGGCCAGCTGGGCCGGAGTGAAGCCCTCGGGGGCGAAGGCGGCGAACTCGGCGGCCGCCTCCACACCGGTGCCGTAGTCCACGCCGGAGAACGTCTCGCCCTGGTCGAAGGCCTCGCCGTGCCGGTTGTAGGTGCGGTGGTCGTCGGGCGCGAACACCGTGTCCTTGGTGTACTTGCCGGACAGCAGGCCGGAGGCGAGCGGCACGCGCGCGATGATGCCCACGCCGGCCTCGCGGGCGGCGGGCAGGACTTCGGTCAGCGGTTTCATCCGGAAGGGGTTGAGGATGATCTGCACGCTCGCCACGTTCGGCCGGGCGATCGCGGTCAGCGCCTCCGCGCAGGTCTCCACGCTCACCCCGTACGCGGCGATGCGCTCCTCCTCGACCAGGGTGTCCAGGGCGTCGAAGACCGCGTCCGAGGAGTAGACCGCGGTGGGCGGGCAGTGGAGCTGGACCAGGTCGACACGGTCGACACCGAGGTTGCGGCGCGAGCGGTCGTTCCAGGCGCGGAAGTTGTCCAGGACGTAGTTCTCGGGGAGCTGCTCGACCCGCCGGCCCATCTTGGTGGCCACCAGCACGTGCAGATCGGGCCGGCTGCTCAGGAACGAGGCGATGGTCTCCTCGCTGCGGCCGTCGCCGTACACGTCGGCGGTGTCGAAGAAGGTGACCCCCGACTCGGCGGCCGTCTCCAGGACGGACAGGGCCTCCTTGTCGTCCACGTCGCCCCAGTCGGCGCCCAGCTGCCACGTGCCGAGGCCGACGACCGACGCCCACTGACCCGACCTGCCGATTACCCGTTCGTCCATGCCGTCAGTCTGTCACCCGCTCCGCCGTCCCGCGGAACGGGCCGCTCCGGGCGCGGCGGCGGCGCTCAGCCCGTCGGCGTCAACTGTGCCTGTACGAGGGGACCGTAACGGTCGGCGATGGTGTCGATGTCGCTCTCGCGCAGGTGCGGGCCGCGGGCCACGCCGTACATCACGCCGAGGCCGACGAGGGCGGCGACGGCGAGTTCGGCGCGCAGTCCGGCGTCGGGGCCGGAGAGCCGGGCGGCGAGGCGTTCGGTCACCTGGGCGCGGAAGTTGCCGCGCAGGATGTCGCCGTGGTCGCCGTGCAGCGGGGCGAAGGCGATGCGCACCAGGGGGTCGGCGCCGCGGTCGCGCTGGCTGGCGAGCACGTGCCGGGCCATGTGCCGGCCGAGGCCGGGCACGGGGGCGGCCAGCAGGGCGTCGGCGTCCGTCTCGAAGGACATCACGCGGGCGAACAGGGTGTCCTTGTTGCCGAAGTACTTCAGGATCAACGGCGGGCTGACACCGGCGCGTTCGGCGACGGCCTTGAGGGTGATGTCGGCGTGGGCGTGCCGGGCGAGGAGATGGCGGGCGGCCTTGAGGATCGCCGCCCTGGTGGCCTCGGCGTCGCGGCGGGCGGGGACGGGTGGTTCCGGGGCGGCGGACCGGGCCGTCAGGGGTGCGGCACCCGCGGGGACCGACCCGGTCGCCTCGTGCTCCGATGCGGTGTTCAGGGTCCTCACGCTCCTTCCAGTGCCTCGTCGCGGGCGTCCCGGGCGGCGTCCCGGGCGCGGCGGGTGCCTCCCGAGGGGGCGTCGCCCGGGATGGTCAGGGCGGCGGCGCAGGCGGCCAGGGCGACGGCACCGGCCATCGCGAAGGCCAGCAGGTAGCCGTGCAGCGTCGGCACCGGGATGCCGCCGAGGGGGCTGCTGTGGTGGACGAGGACGGCGGCGACGGCGGCGCTGGAGGTGGCCTGGCCGATGGTGCGCATGAGGACGTTGACGCCGTTGGCCGAGGCGGTCTGCCCGGCCGGCACGGCACGCAGGATGAGGGTCGGCAGCGCCGAGTAGGCGAGCGTCGTCCCGGTCGCCACCACGGTGGCCCCGAGGACGATCATCCACAGGTCCCGGCTGTCGGCGATGCGCAGGGCGTAGCCGCAGGCGATGACGGCGGCGCCGAGGGCGAGGGTGATGCGCGGGCCGCGGGAGGCCGAGATGCGCGCGGACAGCGGTGAGAACAGCAGCATGGTCACGCCGCCGGGCAGCAGGCACAGACCGGTGGCGACGATCGACAGTCCGAGGCCGTAGCCGGTGGCCTTCGGCGCCTGCACCAGCTGTGCGGTGACCAGGGAGTTGGCGTAGAAGGCGAAGCCGGTCAGCAGGGCCGCCACGTGCGACAGACCGACGCGCGGCCGGGTCACCAGCCTGAGGTCGACCAGCGGCCGTTCGGCCCGCAGTTGATGCCACCACCACAGCGCGAGCACGGCGACGGTGACGGCGAACAGCCCGAGGACGCGGGGGCCGGCCCAGCCCCAGGTGCCGCCCTGGGAGACGCCCAGCAGCAGGCTCACCAGTCCGGCGGCGAGGCCGAGCGCGCCGAGCGTGTCGAACCGTCCGGGCTCCCGCACCGGGGACTCCTTGACCGCCCACCAGGTGGCCGCGACGCCCAGCGCGCCCAGGGCGCTGGTCAGCCAGAACATGGTGTGCCAGTCGGCGTACTGCACGACGAGCGCGGCGAGCGGCAGGCCGAGCGCGGCGCCGATGCCGACGGTGGAGCTCATCAGGGCCACCGCCGAGCCCCGGCGCTCGGGCGGGAGTTCGTCGCGCAGGATGCTGATGGACAGCGGGACGACCGAGGCGGCGGCGCCCTGGAGAGCGCGGGCGGCGATGAGCACGCCGATGTCGGAGGACAGGGCGCACAGCACCGAGCCGACGGTCATCAGGGCGAGCGCGCCCGTGAGCACCCGCCGCTTGCCGTACATGTCGCCGGCGCGGCCCAGCACCGGGGTGAGCACGGCGCCCGAGAGCAGGGTCGCGGTGACCATCCAGGAGACCGCGGCGGCCGAGGCGCCGGTGAGCCGGGGCAGGTCCGGCAGAAGGGGGACGACCACGGTCTGCATGACCGCCATGAGGATGCCGCCCGACGCCAGCACCGGGATGGTGAGCCGGTCCCGCAGCGGTGCCGCCGCGGACGGGGTACCGGGCGGCGTGGGTATCGGGGCGGGGTGGTCCATCGGCGCTCCTGGGGACGGTGTGGCGACGTGGTGAATAACAATTCACCTTATCGAGTGAATGGCCATTCACCAACATTTTCCGTCCCGGTGGCCGGGCCCGCACGGTCAGGTCAGGTTCTGCTCCAGGGCCGTCAGATAGCTGCGCATGAAGTGGTCGCGGACGCCGTCCGAGGCGGGCGCCAGGGCGTCGGCGGTGAGTCCTCGCGCCCGGTCGGAGAGGGCCGAGAACATGGGCATGGTCTCGTGCAGCTTTCCGCGGGAGTCGATGTAGCGCAGCGCGCGGACATGGGTGTACGCGGGCTCGGGCGGCAGCTGGGCCACGATGTCGTCGTTGTTGACGAAGCGGTACATCCGGCCGCCGAATCCCTGGTGGAACGCCTCGGCGAGGAGCCGGTCGCAGGTGCGCGGCTGGCCGAAGGTGTAGACGCCGTCCGCCGTCAGGTGCGGGGCCTCCAGGTAGAGCCGGGCGCCGGCCAGCATGGCGAGGGCGCCGCCCAGGCTGTGGCCGGTGAAGTACACGCTCTGCCCGTCGGTGCGCAGCTCCGCGAGGGCGCCGGCGACGGCGGGGTGGACCGCGTCCAGGGCCTCGGCGAAGCCGTGGTGGACGTAGCCGTTGCCCCCGGGCCCGGGCCGGGGCGGGGTGGTGGCGTCGGAGAGCCAGTCCTTGATCTCGTCCGGTTCGGTGCCGCGGAACGCCGTGACGATCATGCGGTCGCTCGCGAGGGTGTACGCCTGGGTGTCCGCCAGCGGGAAGGGCGGGGTGAACCGGGTCTCGTGGTGCCGCACATGGTCGAACCCCCACCGTGCGGCCTGCTCCTCGATGTCGGACCGGTCCCGGTAGGCGAGGTCGGCCGCGCGGGCCAGCCAGTAGGCACGCCGCAGGCTGTAGCCGGACGAGGAGTGGTCGAAGTCGACGGGTACGGCCATGGGCAGGGGCTCCTTCGGGGGCGGGGGCGGGCTGTGGACTGCGCCGGGGCGGCTCCGCCAAAGGCGCGAGCGGCCCGGCCGGTGAGGCCCTCAGCCCCGGTGGGCCGCGGAGCGGGCCTGCAGGGTTCGTGCCGCTCTCGGGCCGAGCCAGCGCTTCAGCCTGCGCAGCACCTCCAGTCGCCCGGCCGCCTTGTCGAGGCCGTAGTACAGCTGGGGCGGGACGTACGGCAGCAGGGGCGAGTGGCGCTGACCGAGCAGGGCGAACATCCGGTGCGGTGGCAGGTGGATGTAGCGGGGCAGGTCCTCGTACCACCGGGCGCTGTAGCGGGCCGCGCTCTGCGCGGACAGCAGCTCGGCCCGGCGCCGGCGTTCGTAGGCGGCGAGGGCCTCGGGCAGCCGGCCGTGCTCGCGCAGGGCGCCGGCGAGGCACATGGCGTCCTCCAGCGCGAGGGTGGTGCCGGCGCCGATGGAGTAGTGCGTGGTGTGGGCCGCGTCGCCGAGCAGGACGAGGTTGCCGTGGTGCCAGGCCCGGTTGGTGAGGGTGCGGAAGTTCAGCCAGGAGGCGCCGTCGCGGCCGATGAGCGGGTGGCCGTCCAGGACGCCCGCGAAGAGCTTCTCCAGCAGGGCCAGGCCTTCGCCCCGGTCGGCCCGGTCCAGCCCGAGACCGGTGAAGGTCTCCGGGGAGCACTCGACGACACAGGTGCTGTGACCGTCGCCGTACCCGTAGCCGTAGGCCCAGATCCAGCCGTGCCCGGTCTCGGTGAAGGCGAAGGTGAAGGCGTCGAAGACCTTGGTGGTGCCGAGCCAGATGTAGTGGTTGCGGCCGGCGGTGACCTCGGTGCCGAAGTGCCCGGCGTGATGGGCGCGCAGGGCGCTGTGCACCCCGTCGGCCGCGACGACGAGGTCGGCGCCGGCGGGCGGTGCGGCGATCTCGCTCTCGTACTCCAGGCGCACCCCGAGGGTGCGGGCCCGGTCGGCGAGCAGGTCGAGCAGCCGGTGGCGGCCGATGCCGAAACCCTCGTCCCCGTGCTGACGTGCCGTCAGGTCTCCCACCCGGGCGACCCCTTCGTGCCAGCGGACGGACGCCTCCTCGATCGCCCGGGCCGAGGCGACGTCGTGCTCCTGGAGCCTGTCGAGCAGACCGCGCCAGTACGTCACACCCCAGCCGTAGGTCGAGCCCTCCGGGTTGCGCTCGTGGACCGTGATCTCGTGCGCCGGGTCCTGCCGTTTGAGCAGGATGGCGAGATACAGGCCCGCGGGGCCCCCTCCGACACAGACGACCTTCACCGCGCACACCCCTGACAGTCACCCAACGTGGCCGAACGGCACCGCAGGGTAGCAGGGTCCGGGATCGCGCGATCACGTCAATTCGGCGCGGTGAGCCGTGCCACCCGGGCGGGCCGCGCCCGGCAAGGACCACCGCGAATCCGGGTGGTTCGGCAAGGAATTCCCCGTTCCGGGCCGATCCGGCCGACTCCACAGCAAGATCATCTTGGTTCAAATCCGTACCGCATGTGGGTAATTGTCCGGATCGCAGCCAACCGGGCGCGCGGAATTTCCCGCGCCCCCGAACCCCCCGATAGGCATGCGTCGTCACCACCGGAACACCCTCCTGGAGGACCCGCATGCCCGACATCACCCGGCGCCGCGCGCTCACCACGGCGGCCGCCCTGGCCGCGACGGCCTCGGCCGCCGCGCTGGTCGCGCCCGCCGCCTCGGCCGCCGGACACGACCACGGCCACACCGCGCCCGACACCTTCGACGAGGTCTACAAGGGCCGCCGGATACAGGGCCGGCCGTCGAGCGGAGGCGGTCACCACCACGAACACGGCGGCGGCTACGCGGTGTTCGTCGACGGCGTGCAGCTGCACCTGATGCAGAACGCCGACGGCACCTGGATCAGCGTGGTCAGCCACTACGACCCGGTGCCGAACCCGCGTGCCGCCGCCCGTGCCGCGGTGGACGAGCTGCAGGGCGCGCCCCTGCTGCCCTTCCCCGCCAACTGACCGCCCCCGCAAGGATCTACGGAGCCACCCGCACCATGACCGTACGCAAGAACCAGGCCGCCCTGACCGCCACCGAGAAGAAGCGGCTCACCGACGCCTTCATAGCGCTCAAGCGCGACGGACGCTACGACGATTTCGTCCGCACGCACAACGAGTTCATCATGTCCGACACCGACGGCGGTGAGCGCACCGGCCACCGCTCCCCGTCCTTCCTGCCCTGGCACCGCAGATTCCTGCTCGACTTCGAGGCGGCGCTGCAGTCGGTGGACTCCTCGGTGGCGCTGCCGTACTGGGACTGGAGCACCGACCGCACGGTCCGCGCCTCGCTGTGGGCGCCGGACTTCCTCGGCGGTACCGGGCGCAGCTCGGACGGCCGGGTGACGGACGGCCCGTTCGCCGCGTCCACCGGCAACTGGCCGATCAACGTGCGGGTGGACGGCCGGACCTTCCTGCGCCGCTCGCTCGGCACGTCCGTGCGTGACCTGCCGACGCGGGCCGAGGTGGAGTCGGTACTGGCGATGGAGACGTACGACATGCCGCCGTACAACAGCGCCTCGGACGGCTTCCGCAACCACCTGGAGGGGTGGCGCGGGGTCAACCTGCACAACCGGGTCCACGTGTGGGTGGGCGGGCAGATGGCCACCGGGGTCTCCCCCAACGACCCGGTGTTCTGGCTGCACCACGCCTTCATCGACAAGCTGTGGGCCGAGTGGCAGCGCCGGCACCCGGGCGCCGGTTACGTGCCCACGGGCGGCACCGCGGACGTCGTGGACCTGAACGACACGATGAAGCCGTGGAACGACGTGCGCCCGGTGGAGCTGCTGGACCACACGAAGCACTACACGTTCGACGTCTGATCAGGCCCCGGCCGTACGGCACTCCGGGTGGCCCCAGCCCTGCGCGTTCTTGGCGATCGCCTCGCCGGCCGCGTAGGAGCGGCCGCACGGGCAGCGGCCGGGGAACTTGGCCTTGATGGTGCGGGAGGACGCTCCGCCGCCGGTGCGGCGGGGCGCCTTCTTGCGTGGTGCCCCGGCCGCCGCCGGGGTGTCCGGCGACGGCGGCGGCTCCGCGGAGCCGAGGGCGCTGCCCGCCGCCTCCTGCACGGTGGCGGCCTGGCTGGCCGCACGGTCGGCGAAGTCGTTCAGCGGGTCGCCGTCGACCTGGTGGGCGGGGACGTAGCGGAACTCGACGGACCGGCCGTCGAGGAGTTCGTCGATGCGGACGACCAGGTCCTGATTGGCGACGGGTTTGCCGGCGGCCGTCTTCCAGCCGTTGCGCTTCCAGCCGGGCAGCCAGGTGGTGACGGCCTTCATCGCGTACTGGGAGTCCATCCGGATCTCCAGCGGTACGTCCGGGTCGACGGCCGCGAGCAGACGCTCCAGGGCGGTCAGCTCGGCCACGTTGTTGGTGGCCCGGCCGAGCGGGCCCGCCTCCCAGCGGGCCGCGGTCCGCTCGTCGTCGGAGACCACCCATGCCCATCCGGCCGGTCCGGGGTTTCCCTTCGAAGCCCCGTCGCACGCGGCCACCACACGTTCACGCATGCGCTCGATCATGCCATGGCACGGCAGGCCGTCGTTCCGGCCCCGGTCAGACGTCCTTGACCCTCGGCATCTCACCCTCGGTGGTGGTGATGTCGATCACCGAGAAGTTCGCGCCCTGCGGATCGCTGAGCGCCGCGAACCGGCCGAAGGGGCTGCTCATCGGCCCGAAGCGGAGGATCCCGCCGAGCTTGGTGGCCCGTGCGACGGCCTCGTCGCAGTCGTCGACCGTGAAGTAGACGTTGATGTACGAGGGCACCTCGGGCGGGAAGTCGTCCGTCATCTTCATCCGGCCGAGGACGGTCTCCTCACCGATGTCGAACATGCGGAAGTCGATGGCGTGGTCCTCGATCTCCTTCATCCGGAAGGGGAAGACCGCGGAGAGGAAGCCGTCGGCCTTCTCCGGCTCGCGGGTGAAGACCTCGGCCCAGCAATAGGCGCCCGGGGTGGCCACGGCCTCGAAGCCCTCGTGGGTGCCTCCCTGCCAGACCCCGAACACGGCACCGCTGGGCTCGCGGGCCAGGCACATGGTGCCGAAATCGCCGACCTGCATCGGCTCCATCAGCACCTCGCCGCCGTTCTCACGGATCTTCTCCGCGGTGGCGGCGGCGTCCGGCGAGGCGAAGTAGAGGCACCACTGCGACTGCCCCTCCTGGCCGGGCATGGGCGGGACGACGGCGGCCACCGCCCTGCCGTCCGCGTAGGCCTGCGTGTAGTGGCCGTACTCCGACGACGACTCGCCGAAGGTCCAGCCGAGGACCTCGCCGTAGAAGCGCTTGGCGCCCTCGAGGTCGCCGAACATCGCGTCGGCCCAGCAGGGCTTTCCTTCAGGTTGCACGGCCATGGCCGGGGCCCTCTCGATCGCACGGACTCTCCCGGGACATCACGCTAGCCATCCTGTGCCGGGCCCGCGCGGCGAACGGCGCGGACCTCGTTCACACAGGGGCGCGGGAGCAGCCGACCGGCGCGCGATCACGGCGCACGGCACCACACGCCCTCACCGGCTGGTTTGCACCACCTCTTGATCAAAACCGCCCCCCGCGCGCTGTACCCCCCGGCTCACGAGTGCTGTTTGGCTGGTCCGAGCGCACCGGCACCCCGCGCACCACCGACCGATCCGCATCACCCCTGTCCGCCACTTCGCAGGAGGGAACGTGTCCACTCCGGACATCGCCACCGGTCCAGCAGTCGACGAACCGGGCCCCGAGGCCCCGGCCGACGGGCAGCTCACCAGCCTGAGCACCCGAGCGGCCCGCCAGCTCACCAGCACCACCAAGACCGAACCCCAGATGCAGGCCATCACCTCGCGATGGCTGCTGAAGTCCCTGCCGTGGGTGGACGTCAAGGGCGGCACCTACCGGGTCAACCGGCGGCTCCAGCTGCGCACCGGCCGTGGGCGCGTGCAGTTCGAGCACAACGGCGCCGACGACATCCGGGTCGTCCCGCAGACGCTGACCGAGTTGCCGATCCTGCGCGGCTACGACGACGCGGAGGTGCTGCGGGAGCTCGCCGGCCGTTTCCGGTCCCGGGACGTGCGCGCCGGCCAGGTGCTGTTCGAGGCGGGTCAGCCGGTGACCGAGGCCTTTCTCGTCGTGCACGGGCGGTTCACCCGCTACACGACCGGCAAGTACGGCGAGGAGGAGATCATCGGGGTCGTCACCGGCGGCGACCAGATGGGGGACGAGGCGGTCGGGCAGTCCGATCCGCTGTGGCCGGCCTCGGTGCGCGCCGAGACCGCGGGCGTGGTGCTGGCGCTGCCCTGGGACGGGGTGGAGGAGCTCACCGAGCGGGCGCCGTCGCTCGCCGCCCACCTCCAGGCCTATGTCGAGCGGCAGCGCCGGCCGATGAACCGCAAGGGCGAGGCGGAGGTCCCGGTGCAGGCCGGCCATGTGGGCGAGCCGACGCTGCCCGGCGGCTTCGTCGACTACGAACTGGCCCCGCGCGAATACGAGTTGTCCCTCACCCAGACGGTGCTGCGGGTGCACACCCGGGTGGCCGACCTCTACAACGACCCGATGGACCAGACCGCCCAGCAGCTGCGGCTGACCGTGGAGGAGATCCGCGAGCGGCAGGAATGGGAGCTGGTCAACAACCGGGAGTTCGGGCTGCTCCACAACGTCGACCACGGCCAGCGGATCAGCGCCTACACGGGGCCGCCGACGCCGGACGACATGGACGAACTGCTGTCCATGCGGCGCAGGACGAAGGTGTTCCTCGCCCATCCGAAGGCGATCGCGGCCATCTTCCGGCAGTGCAACAGGCGCGGCCTGGTGCCGGGCACCGCGAGCGTCGACGGCCACGAGGTGCCCGCCTGGCGCGGGGTGCCGATCCTCCCGTGCGGCAAGATCCCGATCAGCGAGAACCACACCACCAGCATCATCGCGCTGCGCACCGGTGAGGCCGACCAGGGCGTCGTCGGTCTCTACCAGACCGGTATCCCGGAGGAGTACCAGCCGGGGCTGAACGTCCGCTTCATGGGCATCGACGGCGCGGCCATCGTCAACTACCTCGTCACGGCCTACTACTCGCTGGCCATCCTGGTCCCCGACGCGGCGGGGATCCTGGAGAACGTCCAGCTCGGCCGGACCGCCGACTGACGGCCTGGAGCGCGCCATGAGCACACCCACCCCCTCCTACACGCTGCCCGGGCCGCCCGACATCGCCCGGAGCCTGCGCCGCGAGCGGCGCACCGGGGCCGTCCCCGGGCTGCACCACCGGCAGGCCGTCCCCGCCGACCCCGCGAAGGCCGCCGAGATCGACCGCCGGCTGGAGACCTGGGCCCGCGGCCTGGACCTGTTCCCCGAGACCTGGAAGGGGGACTTCGCCGGGTTCCAGTTCGGCCGGGCCGTCGTGCTCCAGCATCCGGGCGCCCTCGACCTGGAGCGTCTGACGGTGGCCGGCCAGCTGCTGCTCGCCGAGAACGTCGTCGACTCCTGCTACTGCGAGGAGGACGAGGGCCGGGGCGGAGCGCGCCGCGGTCTCGGCGGCCGGCTGATCATGGCCCAGTCGGCCATCGACCCCTACCACGGCGTCCCGGAGCTGGAGGAGGAGTGGCGCGAGGGCGTACGGGCCGACGGTCCGCTGCGCTCGTACCACTTCGCCCTCGCCGACTTCGGCGCCTTCGCCACCCCCAGCCAGACCGGCCGGTTCGTGCACGACATCGCCCGGCTCCACCTCGGCTATCTCGCGGAGGCGGCCTGGGCCGAGACCCGGTACGTGCCGCGGGTGTGGGAGTACCTGGTGATGCGGCAGTTCAACAACTTCCGTCCGTGTCTGTCGATCGTGGACGCGGTGGACGGCTACGAACTGCCCGAGCAGATCTACGCCCGCCCGGAGGTCCAGCGGATCACCGCGCTGGCGTGCAACGCGACCACCATCGTGAACGACCTCTACTCCTTCACCAAGGAACTGGCGAGCGATCCGACCCATCTGAACCTCCCGCAGGTCGTCGCCGCCAACGACCGGTGCGGGCTGAAGGCCGCCTATCTGAAGTCGGTCGAGATCCACAACCGGATCATGGAGGCCTTCGAGGAGGAGTCGGCCGTCCTGTCCGCGACCTCGCCCCTCGTGGAGCGCTACGCCCAGGGGCTCGCCGCCTGGGTGTCCGGCAACCACGAGTGGCACGCCACCAACAGCCACCGCTACCACCTGCCCGACTACTGGTGACCGCCCCTTCGGGTGGCAGTCCCGCACAGCGAACGAAGAACAGGCACATGCACATCGAGGAGTCAGCGTTGACGACCGTCCCCGTCGCCCGGACCGCATCCGCCCCGGTGCCGGCCCAGTCCACGTACCAGAGCCGCGTCGCGGACTACTGGAACGCCGAGGAGAACCCGGTCAACCTCGAACTCGGCAGGATCGACGATCTGTACCACCACCACTACGGCATCGGGGGAGCCGATCTGTCGGTGCTCGACGAGCCCGACCCCGACCTGCGGAGGGAGCGCATCACCACCGAGCTGCACCGCCTGGAACACGCCCAGGCCGAGCTGCTCGCCACCCATCTCGGCCCGCTCTCCCCCACCGACCGGGTCTTCGACGCGGGCTGCGGCCGCGGCGGCGGCAGCGTCACGGCGCATCTGCGCTACGGCTGCCACGCGGACGGCGTCACCCTCTCCACCAAGCAGGCCGAGTTCGCCAACGAGCAGGCCCGTGCGCGGGGCATCGACCACAGGGTGCGCTACCACCACCGCAACATGCTCGACACCGGCTTCGAGTCGGGCGCGTACGCGGCCTCGTGGAACAACGAGTCGACCATGTACGTCGAGCTGGACCTGCTGTTCGCCGAGCACGCCCGGCTGCTGCGCCGCGGCGGGCGCTACGTCGTGATCACCGGCTGCTACAACGACACCTACGGGCAGGCCTCCCGTGAGGTGTCGCTGATCAACGCGCACTACATCTGCGACATCCACCCGCGCTCGGAGTACTTCCGGGCGATGGCGCGCAACCGTCTGGTACCGGTCCACGTCGAGGATCTGACCCAGGCCACGATCCCCTACTGGGACCTGCGCAAGAAGGCCGATCACCTGGTCACGGGCATCGAGGACACCTTCCTCGACGCCTACCGCAACGGCAGCTTCCAGTATCTGCTGATCGTGGCCGACCGGGTCTGAGTCCCGCGAAATCCCGTCGACAGCACGGGCGTCGAGGCGCTGGGATGGGTGCCGATGAGTGCCTTCCACAGTGGGCCGCCGCGCAAGATGCACGCGGACGAGCCCGACCTCGACGCCCCGCTGGTCCAGCGCCTGATCGCCCGCCGGTTCCCGCAGTGGGCCGGTCTGCCGGTACGGCGTCTCGCGTCCTCCGGGACCGAGAACGCCATGTTCCGGCTGGGCGCCGAGCTGGTGGTACGGCTCCCCCGGCGCCCCGGAGCCGTACCGGACGTGGTCCGGGAGCAGCAGTGGCTGCCCCGGCTCGGTCCGCTGCTGCCGGCGGCCGTGCCCGAGCCGCTGGGGGTGGGCGAGCCGGATGCGGGGTTCCCGTGGCCGTGGTCGGTCTACCGCTGGCTGGACGGCCGCAACCCCGTCGCGGGAGCCGTGGCGGAGCCGGAGCGGCTGGCGGGGGACCTGGGGGCGTTCGTGCGCGCGCTGCGCGACGCCGACCCGCAGGACGGTCCGCACGGTTACCGGGGCGGGCCCCTGACGGACCGGGACGAGCCCACGCGTGCGGCCGTCGCCGCACTGGCGGGCAGCGTCGACACCGGCGCGGTGACGGCCCTGTGGGAGCGGGCGCTGGACGCCCCCGCCCACACCGGGGAGCCGAAGTGGGCCCACGGCGACCTGTCTCCCGGGAACGTGCTGGTCGGCGGCGACGGCCGGCTGCGCGCCGTGATCGACTTCGGCACCGCCGGGACCGGCGATCCGGCCGTGGACCTCGTCGTCGCCTGGAACCTGCTGCCCGCGGGCTCCCGGGGCGTCTTCCGCGCGGCCGTGGGCGCGGACGACGCCGAGTGGGCGCGCGGACGGGGCTGGGCGCTGTCGATCTCGCTGATCCAGCTGCCGTACTACCGGGACACCAATCCGGCGCTCGCGGAGAACTCCCGGCATGTGATCGCCGAGATCCTCGACGAGGCCGGACGGGCGTCCTGACCCCGCTACTCCCCCGCGTACGCCCTGTCGAGCGCGGCGACGTCCAGCTTGCCCATCGCCATCATGGCCTTCGTGGCCCGGTCGACCTTCGCCCGGTCCGGGTCGTGGATCATGTCGGCCAGCCGGGCGTAGACGACCTGCCACGACACGCCGTACCGGTCCTTGAGCCAGCCGCACGGGCCGGGCTGTCCGCCGTTCTCGGTGAGCTTGGCCCAGTAGTGGTCGATCTCCGCCTGGTCGGCGCACAGGATCTGGAAGGAGACGGCCTCGTTGAAGGTGAACTGGGGTCCGCCGTTGAGGGCGACGAACCGCTGTCCGTTGGCGGTGAACTCGACCGTCAGCACCGAGCCGGTCTCTCCGTAACCGGAGTCGCTGTAGTGGCTGACCCGGCCGATGCTGGAGTTCTTGAAGACGGACACGTAGAACTCGGCGGCCTCCTCGGCCTGGCCGTCGAACCAGAGACACGTGGTGAATCCGTCGGTGGTCATGGGCACCTCCTGGGCGTGGAATGCGTTCGCCTGTATCGACCCGTTCCCGGTGCGGAACTCATCGGCCGTCCGCCGGAAACACCCGGGCGGGTGAACGGCGGGTCCGCCTAGCATCCGGATCATGACCTCTTCGCCTGCCGAGAGCATCGAGCCCTTCCGCCTGTCCGTCCCGCAGAGCGACCTCGACGACCTGTACGAGCGCCTCGACCGCACCCGCTGGCCCGCCGAGCTGCCTGGCGCGGGCTGGGAGTACGGCGTCCCGGCCGGCTACCTGCGGGACCTGGTGCGGTACTGGCGGCACACCTACGACTGGCGTGCCGCCGAGGCGGAGCTGAACCGGTGGCCGCAGTTCACCACCACGATCGACGGGGCGAACGTCCACTTCGCCCAGGTGCGCTCCCCCGAGCCGGACGCGACCCCGCTGGTGCTGACCCACGGCTGGCCGGGCTCGATCGTGGAGTTCCTGGACGTGGTCGGCCCGCTCACCGACCCGGTGGCGCACGGCGGCGACGCGGCGGACGCCTTCCACGTCGTCGTGCCGAGCCTGCCGGGCTTCGGGCTGTCCGGACCCACCACCGAACCGGGCTGGGAGGCGGGCCGGGTGGCCGACGCCTGGGCGGAGCTGATGCGGCGGCTCGGTCACGAACGGTTCGGGGTGCAGGGCGGCGACTGGGGCGCGGCCGTCTCCCGGGAGCTGGGCCGGGCCCACTGCGACCGGGTGATCGGCGTCCATCTGAATCTGCTGCCCGGCGGCCAGGCGGCCACCGAGCCGACGGAGGACGAGCTGGCCGGGCTCGGCCCCGAGGAGCGGGAGCGGACGCTGCGGTCCTGGCGGCGCTGGGCGGAGTGGTCGCGCGAGGGCACGGGGTACGCCGCCTTGCAGTCCACCCGGCCGCACACCCTGGCGTACGCCCTGACGGACTCCCCCGTCGGCCAGCTCGCCTGGATCGTGGAGAAGTTCCGGGAGTGGTCGGACTCCGAGGAACTGCCGGAGGAGGCGGTCGGCCGGGACCGGCTGCTGACGAACGTGATGCTGTACTGGCTGACCGGTACGGCCGGGTCGTCGGGCCGTATCTACTACGAGCGGGCGCACGCCGTCGGCCGGACCGCCCGGCCGACGGAGCCGTCCGCGGCGCCGACCGCTCTCGCGCTGTTCCCGGCCGAACCGCAGATCGCGCTGCGGCACAAGGCGGAGCGGACCGAGAACCTCGTGCGCTGGACGGAGTTCGACCGGGGCGGCCACTTCGCGGCCATGGAGGAACCGGACCTGCTGGTCGACGACGTCCGGGCGTTCTTCCGGCAGCTGCGCCGCACCTGACGTCAGGCGGCCAGGGCGAGCCCGTCGTACGGGCGGCGCGGCACGGCGGCCGGCCGGCGGTGCGGGGTCGTCCGGCGGGTCAGCTCGCCGTGCGCCAGCGACAGCAGCTCGCCGAGGCCCAGGCCGAGCGCGTGGGCGGCGGCCGCGAGGACCTCCGAGGAGGCTTCCTTGCGGCCGCGCTCGACCTCGGACAGATAGGGCAGCGAGATACGGGCCGCCTCGGCCACGTCCTTGATCGTGCGCTCCTGTGCCCGGCGCTCCCGGCGCAGCACCTCGCCGACCAGATCGCGCCACAGCGGTTCTCTCGGCGGCGGTTCCCCGGGCCGGCCCGCGTCGGGGCGGGCGGGGGCCGGTCGCAGCGGGATCACCCGGGCTTCGTCGCTCACCTGATCGCTCACCCGGGTCAGCCTAGGAGCCGGGGCCGCCGGATCAAGGGGCGGGCGTTGCGCCCAGAGGGAAATCCCCGGGGACGCATGCTCGGCGTCACCGGGGGTACCCGAGGAGTGAGCACTCCGCCGAGAAGGCGTGAACCTCCGGATGAGGGGTACCGGGGAACACGCGCCTTACGCAGAATTCGGAAAGAAACGGACACCGAGGCCGCAGGTGCAGTAGTCGTCGAACCGTGACTTTCGTGGGAGAGGTAATGAAAACCGCCGGGATCCGGTCGCAAGCAGAGGTCACCGAGAAGACCGAGCAGCACAGGACGGGCGAGGGATCACTGCCTGGGATCGCGGACCCCAAGACCGTCGCTCCGCGTGACGCACGTGAGCTGTCCCGCCAGTTCTTCCGCCGGCTGGCCGAACTGGACGAGGGGACGCACGAGTACCAGTACGCGCGCAACACCCTCATCGAGATGAACATGTCGCTCGTGCGGTTCGCCGCGGGCCGGTTCCGCAACCGCGGCGACGACATGGAGGACATCGTCCAGACCGGCATGATCGGGCTGATCAAGGCCATCGACCGGTTCGAGCTGGCGCGCGAGGTCGAGTTCACCTCCTTCGCGCTGCCGTACATCGTCGGTGAGATCAAGCGGTTCTTCCGGGACACCACCTGGGCGGTGCACGTACCACGCCGGCTCCAGGAACTGCGGGTGGAACTCGCCAAGGCGCGCGAGGAGCTGTCCAGCCGGCTGGACCGGGACCCCACGGTCGCCGAACTCGCCACGCTCATGAACCTCTCCGAGGGCGAGGTGGTCGAGGCCCAGCTCGCCTCCAACGGCTACAACTCCGCCTCCCTGGACGCCGCGCTCACCGGTGACGGTCCCGAGCACGGCGAGTCCGTCCTCGCCGACTTCATCGGCGTCGAGGAGGAGGGCCTGCGGCTCGTCGAGGACTTCCACGCGCTCGCGCCGCTGATGGCGGAGCTGAGCGACCGAGACCGGCAGATCATCCACATGCGCTTCGTCGAGGAGGCCACGCAGGCGGAGATCGGGGAACGGCTCGGCTGCTCCCAGATGCACGTCTCCCGGCTGATCAAGCGGATCATCACCCGGCTGCGCCAGGGGATGCTCGGCGAACTCGGCTGCGCCTGAGACACGGGTTCGGGGCGGACCGTCCGGTCCGCCCCTTGGGTCCGCTCCTCGGCCGTGTCCGGCCGGTCAGCGTTTCAGCTCGAAGCGGGCGCGCACGCACTTGCCCACGGGCACACGCTCCACGGTGACCGCCGAGGCGAGGGCGTGCACGATCTCCAGACCGTGCCGTCCGACGCGCTGCGGGTCCTTCGGGTAGCGCCGGGGCAGGGTGCCGCTGCTGTCGTACACGGACACCGTGACGGAGCTGTCGGTGCCCTCCAGCTCCAGGATGTACGGGCCGTCGCTGTGCCGGTCGGCGTTGGTCACCAGCTCGCTCACCATGAGGAGCAGCTCACCGTCGGCACGGCTGTCGGTGGCGGCGCACCATTCCGTGCGCAGCTGCTCCAGGAACTGGGCGGCGAACGCGCGCGCCTCCGCGATGCATCCGGGCTCGCCGGTGTAATGCGCCGCCCGTCGCAGTGGCTCCACGGGTACGTCGAAACCAGTCGGTATCACTGCCCCGCCCAGGTGTTCGGTCATGCTGTCTCTCTCGGTAGGCCCGCTCCGGCCGGCCGCTCGCTGTTGCACCAGTCCCCTTACCCCGAGCCCGGCCCGGCAGTCCCACGTTCGCCCAGCGCGCACAGTGGCGATGCTCACGGCGACGGCCGGGCGTGTGGATCCGCCGCTCATACCGTAGGCGACACGCTCCGTGGCGACTGCGGCGGCGTGACGTTACCGGACCGGGTGGTGAACGTGGACGTCTCGGCCGGCGCTGAGCCGGAGGTCGGGGCGACCGGCTCGGTCGCGGACTGCTGCTGCGAGGTCGGCGCCTGGCTGGCCGACTCGGGGGTCTTCGACGCCGGCGGCTTGCTCTCCGGGGTCTTGGACTCGGGGTTCTTGGACTCGGGGGTCTTCGACTCCGGCTTGCTCTCCGGAGTCTTCGACTCGGGGGTCTTGGACTCGGGGGTCTTGGACTCGGGCGTCTTCGACTCCGGTTTGCTCTCCGGAGTCTTCGACTCGGGCGTCTTGGACTCGGGGGTCTTGGACTCGGGCGTCTTGGATCCCGACTCCGGTGACTTCGACTCGGAGGACTTCGATCCCGACGGCTCGGACCCCGAGGGCTTGGATTCCGAGGGCTTGGACCCCGAGGGCTTGGACCCCGACGGCTTGGACCCCGACGGCTTCGACTCGGACGGTGAGGTGGACGACGGGGACGACGGGGACGTGGAGGAGTTCGGCGGCGAGGTCGGGGACCCGCTCGGCCTCGGCGCGTTCCAGGGGTTCGGCAGCACCGGCGGCGCGGCGTGCCGGTCGTGCCGGCAGTCGTGGTCGCCGCGCTGGCGGTGGATCCAGTCGTCGTGGCGGGTGTCGAAGAGCACGAAGACCTTGACGGGCTTCGCCGCGGGCGTCACCACGACCACGCGCGTGGGGCTGTACGCCGACCAGCGCTGCCCCACGATCCTGGGTGTGGCCCGCTGGGCGACCGGCGGGGTCAGCGGGTTGCCGCTCGCGCAGCGCACCCGGGGCACGCCGTGTCCGTCGACCAGGACGGCGGTGCCCGCCTGGAGCACGGCCTGCTGGGCGGTGCCGGATCCGGCACGGTAGCCGTGGTCGGTGACGCGGGTGTCGACGCGCAGCTGGACGGGGGTGAGCGAGCGCAGATAGGCCGGTACGCCGGACGGTTGGACACCGGAGGCGGAGGCGAAGGACCGGTTCTTGGCCGGGTCCGCCCGCAGGTAGGTGATCTGCTTGTCCACGTCGCAGGCGGGGACGTTCTTGGTGCCGGTGTACAGACCGGGCGCCCCGCCCTCCACTCCGCGTACCTCGTTGGCCGCTCCCGTGGTGGGCATGGCGGAGACGGCCGGTTCCGGAGCGGCGGAGTTCTGCCGGGCGGTCGACGGCGTGTACGGGTCCCGGCCCGTGCTGCCGGCGGACTGCAGGAAGACCTCGCCGCCCTTGGCGGAGGAACCGCCGCCACCGCGGGTGAAGACGACCGCCAGGACGACGGCGACGATCACGGCCGCAGTGGCCGCGACCACGCGGGGCACGGACTTCCACCACGGCCCGTGCGGCTGCCCGGGGCCGGTGCCCCTGCCGGGCGGCTGCGAGGGAGGCGGCCCGGTGGGCGGCCGGCTGGATCCCGACAGGGGCCCTGAGGGCGGCCCGGTGGGGCGGCCGGAGGACGGAGGGTCGACGCTCACGGGGCCTTCTTCCCGTCGCGGTCGTCGCGCTGCGCGGCTCGTGCGGCTACTTGGCGGTCACACCCTGTCTGCTGCGTTCGGGTGCACGTTGATCCCATTGTGTGTCGCAGTCGGGTGACGCTCGCAAGCCGACGCGGACGGCCGGCCCACCCGGCGGGCGCGGTGCCCGGAAGCTGCTTAGCGTGGCAGACGTGAGCCCTCCCACCGTCTCCGAGCGCCCGGTCGCCCGTCACGGCTGGGTCCAGGCCGTGGGCACCGTGCTGGTCGCGCTCGCGGTCATGACGCTGTTGGCGGCACTCGGGCTGTGGGCGGCCGGGGCCGCCGATCTGCCGGACGGCGCGTTTGCGAGGGTCGTCGCGGCCACCTTGGTGACGGCGGTCGGCGGCAGCATCGAACTGGCGGGCGACGCGGGCGCGCTGGCCGAGTCACGGGCCGGGGTCACCGTGATGCCGCTGTCGGTGACCCTCGCCGGCGCGCTGCTGATCGGCGGTGGCTTTCTGCGCCCGCTGCGGCACCGGGCGGTCGCCTCGGTGCGGGAACTGGCCGGGTGGGCCGCGAGGATCGCGGTGCTGTGGGTGCTCGCCCTGGTCGGTCTGGCCCTCGGCGCCCGGCAGACCTTCGCCGTCGACATGGGCAGCGGCACACTCAGCGATCTCGCGGAGCTGTTCGGCGCGGCGCCGAAGGTGGGCTTCGCCACGAACGTCCCGCTGACCGTGCTGTTCGGACTGCTGTGGCTCGCCGGGGTGCTCGTACTGGCGCTGGCGGTCGCGCGCGGGGCGCCGCTGCCGGGGCGGCTGCTGCGCTTCCAGGAGTCGGTGCGCCCGGCGGCGCACGCGATGGTCGTGCTGCTCCTCGCCTGCGTCGCCATCGGCCTCGTCACGGCACTGATCGTCGCGGCCACGCGCGGGCACGTGACCACGACCTTCGCGCTGATCCTGCTGGGCCTGCCCAATGTGGCCTGGCTGGGCTTCGGTCTCGGCCTCGGGGCGACCTGGGACGGCCGCGTCGACGGTCCGTTCGGGCTGCCGCTGCCACACGTCCTGGACGCCGTCCTGCGCACCCCGGACGTCTCGGAACTGAACCTGGGCTCCCTCACCGACTACGACGGCCGGTACGTGTGGCTGGTCGTCGTGGACGCGCTTCTGCTGCTCGCCGTCGCGTTCCGGACGGCGGTGTGCTCACCGGCCCGGGTCCGTCCGTGGCAGCACGCCGTGCGGCTGGCCGTCGCGCTGGCCCTGACGATGCTGATGATCTGTCTGACCGGGCGGATCTCGGCGCATTACGCGCTGTCCCTGCTCGGCATCGGCGACCTGGGCGGCGGACTGTCCGGGGAACTGTTCCTCCTGCCCCACCTGTGGCAGGCGGTGGCTCTGGGCGCGCTGTGGGGGCTGGTGACCGGCTTCCTGGGGGCGCTGCCGGCCCGCCCGGTGCACCGCGGACGCGGAACGGGCGGGCCCTAGGCCCGGAACACGGGGTCGGCCCAGCGCGGGGGCGCGGGCACGGTCGGCGCCGGACGGTCCGGTCCGCTCGCCGCGGGCGGGGACGCGGGTGTGGGTACGGGCGTCGGCTTGGCGGTCGCCTGCGGGGCCGAGGCGGCGGGCGGGGCGGCCGGTACGGGCGTGCCGGCCGCGCGCAGGGCGGCGACGAAGTCGAGGCAGGTGTCGTAGCGGGCGTCGGGGCTCTTGGCGAGGGCGCGGGCGAAGACGGTGTCGACGGCGGCGGGGAGGCCCGGCCGCGCACCGCTCGGCGGCGGCGGATCGTCGTACTGGTGGGCCCAGAGCAGCGCCATGTCGTCCTCGCGCTGGAAGGGCGGGCGCCCGGTGAGGGCCTCGTGGACGACACAGGCCAGCCCGTAGACGTCGCAGCGGCCGTCGACCGGGCGGCCGGAGATCTGCTCGGGGGCCACGTAGTCGAGGGTGCCGACGAACTGGCCGACGCTGGTGAAGCCGGTCAGGGAGAGCGACTTCTTGGTGAGCCCGAAGTCGGTGAGGTACACGTGCTCGGGGTGGTCGCTGTCGGTGCCCGCGGCGATCAGGATGTTGCCGGGCTTGACGTCCCGGTGCACCAGACCGTGTTCATGGGCGGCGTCGAGGGCGGAGGCGACCTGGGCGCTGATCCGCACGGTGTCCGCGAGCGGCAGCGGACCGCGCTGGTCGAGCAGGTGGCGCAGGTCGCTGCCGGGGACGTAGCGCATGGCGATGTAGAGCACGCCGTCCGTCTCGCCGGCCTCGAACACCGGCACGATGTGCGGATGGTCGATCGCGGCGGCGACCTGGGACTCGTGGGTGAAGCGTCGGCGGAAGGTGTCGTTGCGGGCGAGTTCCGGCGCGAGCAGCTTGAGCGCCACCGTGCGGTCCAGTCGCAGGTCGCGGGCGCGGTAGACGACGGCCATGCCGCCGCGGCCGACCTCGCTCTCGATGAGGTAGCCGGCCACCCGGCGGCCGATCAGTTCGGAGGGGCGCCCGCGGAACAGGCTGGTCTCCCCGGCCATCAGCGCTCACCCTCGGGTGCGGCGAACCGGGTCGAGGCGTGCCCGGCGGCCTCCGTGTCGGTGATCTCCCGGTCGGTGGCGTAGGCGTTCAGCCGGCGTCCGTCGCCGTACATCCACCGCTCCTCCCGGGCGTCGTAGATCCACATGGACTCGCCGTCGACGACGATCCCGATCCGCAGGCCCTCGGTGCGGTCCTGGAAGTCCTCGCCGTCCAGGTCGCCGGCGGCCAGTTGCTCCACCGCGGTCCGGAAGTCGGCGAGGGCCTGTTCGACCCGGGCCAGCAGGGGCCGCGGATCGGCGGTGCCGACCGGGCCGTCGCCGGCCGGCGGGTCCTCGGGGACGGTGACCAGGAGGCGGCCGTCGACCCAGGCGCCCCAGCCGTTGGCGCACACGATGTGCCCCCAGTCGCCGCGCCGTTCCACGAGCTGGACGGGCAGCAGGGGGTCCAGCGGCACGGTGGGCCGGGCCGGGTCGGGCGCCTCCCAGGCGGGCAGCCCGTGTGCCGGGACGACATGCGTGGGCCGGAATCCGGGGCCGGGGACTTTGGTCATCGGGCCGCCCGCTTCCGCATCACGGCCGGCTCGTGCCGGCGCAGCAGCCGGGCGACCGCCAACCCGTAGAGGGCGGAGAGCACCAGCAGCATGGCCAGGTCGAGCAGCCAGACGCCCGCGGAGTGCCGGAACAGGGGGTCGGCGGTGAGGTCGCCGGGCACGATCCGGGAGAGTCCGACGGTGCCGGCCATGGCGCCGAGCGCCCAGCGGGACGGCACGAGCCAGGCGAGCTGTTCCAGGCCGGGCATGCCGTCCAGGGGGAGCAGGGCACCGCAGAAGACGACCTGGACGATCGCGAGCAGCACCAGCAGCGGCATCGTCACCTCCTCCTTGCGCACCAGTGCGGAGACCAGCAGGCCGAGCATCATCGCCGTGAACGCGAGGAGCGCGACGGCGAGGGTGATCTCGGCGAGCGGGGGCAGCAGGACGCCCTTGCCGTCGGGGGCGCCGAGGTCGACGCCGAGCAGCGCGACCAGGGTGAGGACGACGGCCTGCGCGACGGTGATCGTGCCGAGCACCGCGACCTTGGACATCAGGTAGGCGGATCTGGGCAGACCGACGGCCCGTTCGCGGCGGTACACGGCGCGTTCCTTGACCAGTTCGCGTACCGCGTTGGCGGCTCCGGTCAGTACCGCCCCGACGCACAGGATGAGCAGCGTGTTCATCGCCGTGTCCCGGACGAGCGCGCCGCCCGCCAGGGCCCGGGCCATGGCGCCCATGACGAACGGCAGGGCGATCATGATCAGGAGGAAGGTGCGGTCGGCGCCGAGGACGGCCGTGTACCGGCGGACGAGGGTGGCGAACTGCGCCGCGGCACTGCGGGGCCGGGGAGGTGGCGCCGGCGCGACGGGAGCCGGTCCGGGGTGGTGGGGCCGGGTGGTGGCTTCGGTGACGTAGTGCCGGTGGAACGGCGACTCGCGGTACTCCCGGGCCCAGTCGCGCTCCGGGTCGCGGTCGAACGCCTCGAAGGCCTCAGGCCATTGCTCGAAGCCGAAGAAGGCGAGGGCGTCGCCGGGCGGGCCGTAGTAGGCGACCTTGCCGCCGGGGGCCAGCACCAGGAGGCGGTCGCACACGCCCAGGCTCAGCACGCTGTGCGTGACCACGATGACCGTGCGGCCGTCGTCGGCGAGCCCGCGGAGCATGTTCATCACCGAGCGGTCCATGCCCGGGTCGAGACCGGAGGTGGGCTCGTCCAGGAAGAGCAGGGAGGGCTTGGTGAGCAGTTCCAGGGCGACGCTGACGCGTTTGCGCTGGCCGCCGGAGAGGGTGTGCACGGGTTGCTCCGCGCGTTGTTCGAGGCCGAGTTCGCGGATCACCTCGTCGACCCGGGCGAGCCGTTCGGTCTTCGCGGTGTCCTCCGGGAAGCGCAGTTCGGCGGCGTACGACAGGGCGGCGCGGACGGTGAGCTGGGGGTGCAGGATGTCGTCCTGCGGGACCAGTCCGATGCGTCCGCGCAGTTCGGCGTAGTCGCGGTAGAGGTCGCGGCCGTCGTACAGGACGGTGCCGCGGTCGGCGGGGCGCTGCCCGGTCAGGGCGTTCAGCAGGGTGGACTTGCCGGCGCCGCTCGGGCCGACGACAGCGAGCAGGCACTTCTCCCCGACCGGGAAGGACACGTGGTCCAGCAGGACCGTGTCGCCGTCGTCGACCGCGACGGTGAGGTCCTGGACGTCGAGGGAGACCTCGCCGGTGTCGACGTACTCCTGGAGTTCGTCGCCCACCAGGCAGAACACGGAGTGCCCGACGCCGATGGTGTCGCCGGGGCCGACCGGTGCCTGGGTGGTGGCCCGGCCGTTGAGGTACGTGCCGTTGTGGCTGCCGAGGTCGACGATGTCGTAGGTGCCGTCGGTGTGCGCGCGCAGTTCGGCGTGCCGGCGGGAGACGGTCAGGTCGTCCACCACGAGGTCGTTGTCGGGGGCGCGGCCGATGCGGATGGTGCGCGCGGGCAGCGGCCGGACGTTGGTGGGCCGGCGGAAGGTGCCGGTGAGTTCGGGCATCGACACCGCGGAGGGCCGGTCCCGGGCGGGTTCGGGGGCGCCGGTCAGGACGGCGCGCGGGCCGTCGGTGGGATTGCCGAAGCGGATCTCGCTGCCGGGCCGTACGTCCCAGCGCTCGATCCTGTGTCCGTCGGCCCAGGTGCCGTTGGTGCTCCGCTCGTCCGCCAGGGTCCACCGGTCGTGGGCGCAGCGTAGGACCGCGTGGTGCCAGGAGACCCGGGCGTCGTCGAGGACTATGTCGCTCAGCGGGTCACGTCCGACGTGATAGTCGTGACCCGGGCTCATGACCGTGCAGCCCGTGTCGGTCTCCAGGACGAGTTCGGGCGCCGTCGGGGCGACCGGCCGCTCCGCCATGGTCAGGATTCTACCGATTCATCCGCGTTCGGGCCTGCCCACGGAGATGCGCGGAGGTGGCCCGGTCCACCGACACGTGTCAGGCGACGGGCATGACGAGGGCCGGGAGGGTGCGCTGCATGCGCAGGGCGTCGACGGACTCGGCGAGCAGTTCGTACTCGGTGGTGTCGTCACTGGCGGCGATCCGCACCAGGCGCCCGCCCGCGAGCTCGTCGGCGACCAGCTCCTGCCGGGCGTCGTCGGCGCACCAGGCCCGCAGCAGAGCGGGCACGTCGGCCACCGTGTCCGCCACCGGCACGAGCGCGCCCGCCGGGTAGGTCCCGTCCCCGGGGCTCGGATCGAGCCGCTCGGCGATCCACGAGGCCCGGTCCCGCAGCCACCACAGCGCCAGCGCCAGGGTGGGCGCGCGGTAGGTGCCGAGCGGTACGCCGATGCGCCGTCCGTCGCACATGCCGTATGCCGTGACATGGCACAGGAATTCGTCGTGCACGTCTCACTCCCCCGTCGCCTCGCCTGGTGGCCGGCCGGTCCTCGCTTTCCGCGCGGCCCCTGTGCGGTGAAGTGCCCCTGACGTTCGAGTATCGCCACTGCCGAAACAGAGTCACCACGACTTTCCGGCCAGTCTGTTGGCATATTCACCGTCCGTTCTGGCCGGAATTACACCGGCCGTCCGGGGTGCGGGCATGACGCCCGAGGTAATCGACCCGCCCATGACGCCCCGGGCATGGTGGTCCCACCGGATCGGCGAGACCTGGATCCGGGCCCAGAGCAGGAATGACGACCTCGATGGAGGGTGCATCACCATGTCCGCGAACACGAACCGTTACGAGAGTGCCGCCGCCCGTTACTTCGAGGCCTGGAACGCCACCGAGCCGGCGGCGGTCGAGAAGGCGGTCGCCGCCGCGTGGACCGCGGACGGCGGGTACACCGACCCGCTCGCCGAGGTGCGCGGGCACGCGGGGATCGCAGCCGTGATCGCCGCGGTCCACGAGCAGTTCCCGGGCTTCGTGTTCCGTCCGCTCGGTGCGGTGGACGGGCACCACGACACCGCGCGTTTCGGCTGGGAGCTGGTGAACGAGGCCGACGGCTCGGCGCCGGTGGCCGGGTTCGACGTGGTGACGCTGGACGAGGAGGGCCGTATCCGGCAGGTACTCGGCTTCCTCGACCGGGTGCCGACGGGCGCCTGACACCGCCTGTCCGTGCCCGCGCGGGCGGGCTCAGCCCCTGACCGTGTCCCGGTAGCGGCGGGGCGCGACGCCGACCGTGCGTTTGAAGGCGTTGCTGAAGGCGCTCTCGGAGCCGTAGCCGACCGCGCGGGCCAGTTCCGCCACCGGGGTGGCGTCCTCGCGGAGCGCGCGGGCGGCCAGGCTCATGCGCCAGTTCTGCAGGTAGGTGAGCGGTGGCACTCCGGCGGCCGCGCGGAACCGGACGGCGAAGGTGGTCCGGGACATCGCGGCGGCCGCCGCCAGTTCCCGCAGCTGCCACGGCCGGGCCGGGTCGGCGTGCATCAGGCGCAGGGCCGGGGCCAGCCGCTCGTCCGCGAGGGCCCGCAGCCAGCCGGGCGGCAGCCCCGCGGCCTCGTTCAGGCAGGCGCGCAGCACCTGGACGAACATCAGCTGGGCCAGGTGGTCGGAGCTGAAGGCGGAACCGGCCCGGCCACCGCTCATCTCCGCCATCAGCTGCCCGGTGAGCCAGCGCAGCACGGGTGCCTCGGTGGCGCCGGCCCGCACGTGGATCAGGTCCGGCAGGGCCCGGCGCAGCAGGTCGCCGCCGTCCCGGCTGAGGTCGATGTGCCCGGAGAGGCACAGCACCTCCTCTCCCCCGCCGAGCGCGCCGACGGCGGTGTCCGGGTCCACGGCGACGTCGGCCGGGTCCGTCGGGGTGAGCGCCGGATCGCTGCACAGCACGTAGGAACGCCGGCCGTCGGAGACGACGACGTCGCCCTCGGCCAGCGTCACCGGCCCGGCTCCGCCCTCGGCGACGAGCAGGCAGGAGCCGCGCGCGAGGACGTTGACCTTGAGCCTGTCGCGCCCCCGCAGCCGGATGGCCCAGCGGCCACCGGCCGTGAAACCGCCGGAGAACACCCCGCGGGCGTCGGCCACGGCGAGGGCGTCGGAGAGGGGATCGACGGACATGGTCGAACTATCGCGCAAGTACGGCGCACTCTCAAGCATTCATCGTACGAGTCCCGCTGCCTACGGTGGAGTCATGACCCGGCACGAGGAGACACCCGTCATGACCACCGCACAGCAGCCCCTCCCCTCCGGTTTCGGCGCCGCGTCCACGGCGCAGGACGTCATCGAGGGCGTCGATCTGACCGGCAGGGTCGCCGTCGTCACCGGCGGCCACTCGGGCATCGGTCTGGAGACCAGCCGCGCCCTGCGGGCCGCGGGCGCCCGGGTCGTCGTACCGGCCCGGGACCCGGAGCGGGCCCGGGCCGCGCTGAAGGAGCTCGACGGCGTCGAGGTGGAGCGGATGGACCTGATCGACCCGGCGTCCGTCGACGCCTTCGCCGCGAGGTTCCTGGCCTCCGGCCGTCCGCTGCACATCCTGGTGAACAGCGCCGGGATCATGGCGACCCCGCTGACCCGCGACGCGCGCGGACACGAGGCGCAGTTCGCGACCAACCACCTCGGGCACTTCCGGCTGACCGCCCGGCTGTGGCCCGCCCTGGTGGCGGCGCACGGGGCGCGGGTGGTCGCGCTGTCCTCCCGGGGCATCCGCTTCTCCCCCGTCGTCTTCGACGACCTGCACTTCGAGCGGCGGCCCTACGAACCGTTCGTCGCCTACGGCCAGTCGAAGACCGCCAACGCACTGTTCGCCGTGGAGCTGGACCGGCGGGGCCGGGCGCACGGCGTGCGGGCCTTAGCCGTGCATCCCGGCACCATCGTCGACACCGGTCTCGCCAAGCACGTCTCCGCCGAGGCCCTGCGGGCGGCCGGCGCCGTCGACGACGAGGGCCGCGTCGTCATCGACCCCGCCCGGCAGCTCAAGACCGTCCAGCAGGGAGCGGCCACCGGCGTGTGGTGCGCCACCAGCCCGCGGCTCGACGGACTCGGCGGCGTCTACTGCGAGAACTGCGACATCAGCCCGCTGGTCGCCCCGGAGACGGAGGCCGACTGGTACGCCACGGCCGAGCTGCCCGGTGTGCTGCCCTACGCGGTCGACCCGGAGGCGGCGGCGCGGCTGTGGGCGGTGAGCGAGGGGCTCACCGCCTGACCGCGCCCCCGCCCGAGCCGTTCAGCCCTTGACGATGGCGTCGATGCGCGCCAGTTCCTCGGCGTCGAAGTCGAGGGCCCGGATGGCGCCGACGCTGTCCTCCAGCTGCCGGGGGCTGCTCGCGCCGACGAGGGCGGAGGTGACCCGGCCGCCGCGCAGCACCCAGGCCAGGGCCAGCTGGGCCAGGGTCTGGCCGCGGGACTTGGCGACCTCGTCGAGGGCCCGCAGCCTGCCCACGAGCTCCTCGGTGACCGCGTCCGAGTTCAGGAAGGGACTGTCGCTCGCCGCCCGGGAGTCCTCCGGGATGCCGTCGAGGTAGCGGCCGGTGAGCAGGCCCTGCTCCAGCGGGGAGTAGACGATGGAGCCCACCTGGAGCTCGTCGAGGGCGTCGAGCAGTCCCTCGTCCTCGGGACGCCGGTCCAGCATCGAGTAGCGCGGCTGGTGGATGAGGAGCGGGGTGCCGAGGTCGGCGAGGATGCGGGCGGCCTCACGGGTCTGCTCGGCGGAGTAGTTGGACACGCCCACGTAGAGCGCCTTGCCCTGCTGCACGGCCGAGTGCAGCGCGCCCATCGTCTCCTCCAGCGGAGTGTCCGGGTCGGGGCGGTGCGAGTAGAAGACGTCGACGTAGTCCAGGCCCATCCGGGTGAGGCTCTGGTCGAGGGAGGACAGCAGGTACTTGCGCGAGCCCCATTCGCCGTACGGGCCGGGCCACATCAGATAGCCGGCCTTGGTGGAGATGACCAGCTCGTCGCGGTACGGCGCGAGGTCGGCCCGCAGGGCGTCGCCCAGCGCGGACTCGGCGGCACCGGGCGGCGGACCGTAGTTGTTGGCGAGGTCGAAGTGGGTGACGCCGAGGTCGAAGGCGCGGCGCAGGATGGCGCGCTGGGTCTCGGCGGGCCGGTCGGGCCCGAAGTTGTGCCACAGGCCGAGCGACAGCGCGGGGAGTTTCAGTCCGCTGCGCCCGGTGCGCCGGTAGGGCATGTCGGCGTATCGGTCGGGGTGTGCGGTGTACAACGCGACTCCAGAGGGGTTGGCACACGGTCTTACCGGCTCCCGGCGGCGTCCGGTCCGGTCGGGCGTCGGCCGCCCGGGAACGCTTCCACTCTGGCGCGGCCGCCGGGCAGCGGTCCAACAGAAGAATCCGATGCGATTGTGCGGTTAGGCTTCTCAATCATGGAACTGCGCCATCTCCAGCACTTCGTCGCCGTCGCCGAGGACCAGCACTTCACCCGGGCCGCCGAGCGTCTGATGGTGTCCCAGTCGGGTCTGTCGGCGTCCATCCGGGCGCTGGAGCGGGAGTTGCGGGCGCCGCTGTTCGTGCGGACCACCCGGCGGGTGACGCTCACCGAGGCCGGGCGCGCGCTGCTGGGGGAGGCCGAGCGGATCCTCGCACAGGTGCGGTCGGCGCACGAGGCGGTGGCCGCGGTCCAGGGCGTGCTGCGCGGCACGCTGGCCCTGGGGACCGAGCAGTGCATCGCGGGGGTGCACGTGGCCCGGCTGCTGGCCGCGTTCCGGGGGCGCCACCCGGACGTCGAGATCCGGCTGCGCCAGGCGGGTTCGGGCGCACTGGCGGAGGAGGTCGCGGCCGGACGGCTCGACCTGGCCTTCGCCTACCGCACCCAGGCGGACAGCGACCAGCTGCGGTCGGTGTCGCTGACCGCCGAGCCGATGACCGTGCTGTGCCACCCCAGCCATCGTCTGGCCTCGGCCGCGGCCGTCCTCGCCCCGGAGGACCTGCTGGGCGAGGTCTTCGTCGACTTCCATCCGGACTGGGGGCCGCGCCGCACCACCGACGCCGCGTTCGCCGCGGCCGGTGTCCGGCGCACGGTGGCGCTGGAGGTCAACGACGTGCACAGCCTGCTCGACCTGGTGGACGAGAACCTCGGGATCGCGGTCGTACCCCGGCACTTCCGGCACAAGCGGCCCTCGCTGACGGCGCTGCCGATCAAGGGGACGAGCGAGACGGAGTACGAGACGGTCGCCCTGCTGCCGCCGGAGGGGTCCACCAGCCCCGCCGCCCGCGCGCTCGTCACGCTCCTCGAAACCGGCGGTACGACGGCACCCGAGGAGGGTCCGCGGAGCCCGGACGCGTGAGCGGCCGCGGTTTGCGATGGTGGACGGTATGCATGCGAAGGACATCCTCATCGACGGCTTCGGCCGCATCCGGGAAGAAGTCCATGCCGCCCTCGACGGCCTCGGACCGGACGAACTCCACCGGCGCCCGGCACCCGACGCCAACTCCGTCGCCTGGCTCGTCTGGCACCTCACCCGGGTGCAGGACGACCACTTCGCCGACGCCTTCGGCCTGGAGCAGGTGTGGCTCTCCCAGGGCTGGGACAAGCGCCTCGACCTGGGCCTGCCCCGGCACGACACCGGCTACGGGCACAGTCCGGCCAAGGTCGCGAAGGTGCGGGTCGACTCGGCGGACCTGCTGACCGGGTACCACGACGCCGTGCACGAGCAGACCCTCGGCGCCCTGCGGGGGCTCGCCGCCAAGGACCTGGAACGCGTGGTGGACGAACGCTGGGACCCCCCGGTCACCCTGGGGGTCCGCCTGGTCAGCGTCCTGTCCGACGACCTTCAGCACGTCGGACAGGCGGCCTACCTGCGGGGGCTGCTTCAGAGCGCGGCGGCGTAACCCGGCAGGACCACGTTCTCGATGAGGGCGTTGCGCTCGTCGAACGGGATGAACGCGCTCTTGAGGGCGTTCACCGTGACCGTGCGCAGGTCCTCGACGGTCCAGCCGGCCTCCTCGACCAGCAGGGACATCTCCCGGGTCATGGTCGTACCGGACACCAGACGGTTGTCGGTGTTGAGCGTGACCCGGAAGCCGAGGTCCTTCAGGGCCGTGATCGGGTGCTCGGCGATCGAGGTGGCGCAGCCGGTCTGGAGGTTGGAGGTGGGGCACATCTCCAGGGCGATCCGGCGGTCGCGCACCCAGGCGGCGAGGCGGCCGAGCTTGCCGTCCACGATGTCCTCGGTGAGGCGGACACCGTGGCCGATGCGCTGGGCGCCGCAGACCTGGAGGGCCTGGTGGATGCTGGGCAGGCCGTGCGCCTCGCCGGCGTGGATGGTGAACGGCACGCTCTCGCGGCGCAGGTGCTCGAAGGCCGCGAGGTGCTCGGCGGGCGGGAACCCGTCCTCGGCGCCGGCGATGTCGAAGCCGACGACACCGGCGTCGCGGTAGACGACGGCCAGCTCGGCGGCCTCGCGGACGCGGTCGAACATCCGCATGCCGCACAGCAGGGTGCCCACGCGGACCGGGGTGCCGGCGGCGGCCGCCTTGGCCATGCCCGCGGCGAGACCCTCCTGGACGGTCTCCACGACCTCGGCGAGCGTCAGCCCGCCGTTGGTGTTCAGCTCCGGGGCGTAGCGCACCTCGGCGTAGACGACACCGTCCGCGGCGAGGTCGAGGACGTACTCCTCGGCGACGCGCAGCAGGCCCTCGCGGGTCTGCATGACGGCGAGGGTGTGCTCGAAGGTGGCGATGTAGCGGACCAGGTCACCGGAGTTGGCGGCCTCGAAGTACCAGGCGGCCAGCTCGTCGGGGTCGGTGGTGGGCAGCTGGTGGCCGACCGCGGCCGCGAGCTCGACGACGGTGGCGGGGCGCAGGCCGCCGTCGAGGTGGTCGTGGAGCACGGCCTTGGGCAGCCGGCGGAGGGTCTCGGTGTCGATGCGGGGCGCGGTCATGGCAGGGTCTTTCCTCGGCAGGTGGTTCACGGAGAGATCAGGCGGCGGGCTGGAGCAGGTCCCAGCGGTTGCCGTACAGGTCCTGGAAGACGGCGACGGTGCCGTACGGCTCGTACCGGGGCTCCTCCAGGAAGGTCACACCGGCGGCGGTCATCCGGGCGTGGTCGCGGGCGAAGTCGTCGGTGTGCAGGAAGAAGCCGACGCGTCCACCGGTCTGGTCGCCGACGCGGGCGCGCTGGCCCTCGTCCTTGGCGCGGGCCAGGACCAGTCCGGTCGCGGTCGCGCCGCCGCCCGGTTCCACCACGACCCAGCGGGAACCGTCGGGCCGCGGGGCGTCCTCGACCAGGCGGAAGCCGAGGGCCTCGGTGTAGAAGCGGATGGCCTCGTCGTAGTCGTCGACGACGAGGGTGACCAGGGCGACGCGTCGCATCGGAACCTTCCGGTGGGGGTGGTTAGCCGGTGAGGTTATACGTAAAACTATGCGGACGCCAGTCTCTGTTCTACGCGCGTTGCTACAAGGGCGGAGCGGGGATCGGCCTCAGGGCCGTCCGTCCCTGGATCACCTCGGCACGAGCGAAAGCGGCGCGGGCGTCAGCCGTCGGATTCGAGCAGGTCCCGCAGGATGCGCTCGTCGTCCGGGCTGAGCTGGGCGACGAAGCGGGCGAGGACGGTCTCGCGGTCGCTGTCCCGGTTCAGCTCGCTGTGCATCCGGCGGGCGGTGAGGCCGTGGGTGTCCTGGGCGTCCCGCACGGGCTGGTAGGCGTAGCCGCGGCCCTGGCGCCGCCGGTCGACGACCCCCTTGTCGTGCAGGCGGGAGAGGATCGTGGTCACCGTCGTACGGGCGAGTTCCGTCCCGAGACTGCGCTGGACCTGACCGGGCGTCTGGGGCGTGCCCGCGGCCCACAGCGCGGCCATGACGCTCGCTTCGAGTTCACCGGCCGGCCGGCGTTCGTCCTTGGCCTCGGTCATGGGAAGGTCCCTCACCCCGTCGTCGTCCGCGGTCCCGTCTACACGATTGTAGTTAGCCGCTCGCCCGGCGGTGCCGTCGGCGGGCGAGCGCCCTGCCGGTGACCGGCCGGGCACCCCCGGCGGCGGATGCCCGTCGCGAGCCCGGCCGTGGTGACGGCACCGCCGATCCCACTCGCCCTGTCTCGCGGACCATCGGCCCGGCCGCCCGGAGTGCCGGGGCCGCTCCTCGGCCCGGCGTTCCGGTGGCGGTCACCGTTGAGCCCGCGGGCCGGGCCCGGCCGCACCCGACGGACAGAGGTGCGGGAACGACCGAGGCCCCCTGCGGCGCCGGCGTCAGCCGGTCTGCGTGCGGGCCGCGTCGAGCCGGGCCAGCTCCTCGCCGGTGAGTTCGATCGCGCCGGCGGCGACGTTCTCGACCAGGTGAGCGGGGTTGCCGGTGCCGGGGATCGCGAGCATGTGCGGCCCCTGGTGCAGCGTCCAGGCGATCCGGACCTGCGCCGCGCCGACGCCGTGCGCCCGGGCGACGGAGAGCACCGCCTCGTCGTGGGCGGCCGTCGCACCAAGCTCCCCGGCGTCCCCGGCCACGGCGTAGAAGGGGACGAAGGCGATGCCGTGCTCCCCGCACAGCCGCAGGACCTCGTCCCCCACGGGGTCGGGACGGTCCACGGCGTACCGGTTCTGGACGCACACCACCGGCGCGATCTCCAGCGCCTCAGCCAGGTGCCGCGGCTCCACCGCGGAGACGCCGAGGTGCCGGATCAGACCCGCCGTCCGCAACTCGGCGAGGGCCCCGAAGTGCTCCGCGATCGAATCCTGGCGCTGGCGGCGGAAGTTGACGACGTCGAGGTGGTCGCGCCCGAGTTGCCGGAGGTTCTCCTCGACGTGTCCGCGCAGCTGGTCGGGGCGCGCCGCGGTCCCCCACTCGCCTTGGTGGTCACGGTGGGGGCCGACCTTGGTGACGACGACGAGGTCGTCGGGGTACGGCGAAAGGGCGCTGTTGATCAGCTCGTTGGCGGAACGCAGCGACGAGAAGTAGAAGGCCGCCGTGTCTATGTGGTTCACCCCGAGCTCCACGGCCCTGCGCAGGACGGCGAGCGACCGTTCCCGGTCGCTCGGGGTGCCGTGGTGGAAGGCGGCACTGCCCGTCAGCCGCATCGCGCCGAAGCCGATGCGGTGGACGGGCAGGTCGCCGAGTTTCCAGGTTCCGGAGGCGTCCGCGGTGATCGTTTCTGCAGTCATCGGCGGAGTGTCGCACAGGGCACCCGGCCGGGGCACCGCATGACGGCCCGCCGGCCCCCGGCGTCGCGGGTGCGGCCGGTCAGGCCAGCGGCTTGGACAGGACCGCCTTGCGGTGGCTGAAGGTCTCGATGGACCAGCGACCGTGGTAGCTGCCCATGCCGCTCTCCCCCACACCACCGAAGGGCAGGTCGGAGACGGTGAGATGGGCGAGCGGCAGCCCGTATCCGAGTCCGCCGGAGGAGGTCTCGGCGGCGATGCGGGCGCGGGTCTCGTCGGACTCGGTGAAGACGTAGAGGGCGAGGGGCTTGTCGCGGTCGTTGATGAAGGCGATCGCCTCGTCCAGGCCGGCCACGGTGACGATCGGCAGGATGGGGCCGAAGATCTCCTCCCGCATGACGGGGGAGCCGGGGTCGACGTCGGCGAGGACGGTGGGCGCGAGGTACTTGGCCGTGCGGTCGCCCACGCCGCCGACCGCCACGCGGCCGGAGCCGAGCAGACCGGACAGCCGGTCGAAGTGCCGCTCGTCGATGATCCGCCCGTACTCGGGCGAGGCGGCCGGGTCGGTGCCGTAGAGGGATTCGACGGCGCGGACCAGGGCGGCCTCCAGGGCGGCGGCGGTCCCGGGGTCGGTCAGGACGTAGTCGGGAGCCACGCAGGTCTGGCCGGCGTTGAGGAACTTGCCCCGCGCGAGCCGGTCCGCGACCGTGTCGAGGTCGGTGCCGCGGTCCACGAACACCGGTGACTTTCCGCCCAGTTCGAGGGTGACCGGGGTGAGGTGCTCGGCCGCGGCGCGCATCACGATCCGGCCGACGGTGCCGTTGCCGGTGTAGAAGACGTGGTCGAAGCGCTCGGCGAGCAGGGCCGTCGTCTCCGGGACGCCGCCCTCCACGACGGCGACCGCGTCGGTGTCGAGGTAGGCGGGGATCAGCTCGGCCAGCGCGGCCGAGGTGGCCGGGGCCAGCTCGCTCGGCTTGGCGACGACCGCGTTGCCGGAGGCGAGCGCGCCGACCATCGGGGCGAGCAGGAGCTGCGCCGGGTAGTTCCAGGGGGCGATGACCAGGACCACGCCGAGGGGGTCGACCTGGGTCCAGGCGGTGGCGTCGGGGCCGAGGTGCGCCGGGACGGGCGCGGGCTCCGGGCGCAGCCAGGCGTCCAGGTGCTCCAGGGTGTGGTCGATCTCCCGGACCGTGAAGTCGATCTCGGTGCGGTACGCCTCGGTCTCGCTCTTGCCGAGGTCGGCGCGGAGGGCGGCGGCGAGGTCGGCGCCGCGTTCGGTGAGCAGGGCGCGCAGGCGGCGCAGCTGGGCGGTGCGCCATGCCACGGGCCTGGTGCGGCCGGTGGCGAAGGTGGCGCGCAGCCGGGCCACGACGTCGGCGGGCTGCTCGGTGCTGGAGAGGTTCACGGGTGCCTCGCTGGTGCGGCACGGGCCGGTGCGGCCCGGGCCATGATCGAAAGGTCAGGTGTATATGCCAACCTTTCAGGTTCTCAAGTTCATTCCGGTGATCACCGGTGACGCGGGTCACGTCGGCGGGACGGCCGTTCCGCGGCCGCGGCGCTCCAGGTACGCCCGCTCGGCCGCGCTCCCGGCGAGCTCGGCGGCGAGGGCGTACTCGGCGACGGCCTCGCGGGGGCGGCCCAGGCGGCGCAGCAGGTCGGCGCGTACGGCGTGCAGCACGTGGTAGCGGTCCAGGCCGAGCGCGTCCACGAGAGCCAGGGCGGATCCGGGGCCCTCGGTCTCGGCCACGGCCACGGCCCGGTTCAGGGCGACCACCGGGGACGGCGCCACCGCCATGAGCTGGTCGTACAGGCGCAGGATCTGGTGCCAGTCGGTGGCTGCCGCGGTGGGCGCGTCACTGTGCACCGCCTGGATCGCGGCCTGGATCTGGTACGGCCCCGGCCGGTTCCGGCGCAGGCAGCGGCGGACCAGGTCCTGGCCCTCGGCGACGAGGGCCCGGTCCCACAGGGCGCGGTTCTGCTCGGGCAGCGGGACGAGGGCGCCGTCGGGGGCCTGCCGCGCCGGGCGCCGGGACTCGCTCAGCAGCATCAGCGCGAGCAGGCCGGTGACCTCGGGCTCGTCGGGCATCAGCTCGGCGAGGAGACGGCCGAGGCGCAGGGCCTCCGCGCACAGGGCCGCGTCGCCGGTGTGGCCCTCGTTGAAGATCAGGTAGACGACGGCGAGGACACCGTCGAGCCGGCCGGGCAGGTCGGCGTCGCGGGGCACGCGGTACGGGATGCCCGCGTCGCGGATCTTGGCCTTCGCGCGGACCAGCCGCTGGGCGAGGGTGGGCTCGGGCACCAGGAAGGCGCGGGCGATCCGCGCGGTGCTCAGGCCGCCCAGCAGGCGCAGGGTGAGGGCGACGCGGGCCTGGAGGGCGAGCGCGGGGTGGCAGCAGGTGAAGATCAGACGGAGCCGGTCGTCGCGCACGGGGCCCTCCTCCGGGGTCGGGTCGGGCGCGTACAGGCGGGCGGCCTCGGCGTGCCGGGCCTGCCGGGAGGACTCGCGGCGCAGCCGGTCGACGGCCCGGTTGCGGGCGGTGGTGATGATCCAGCCGGCCGGGCTCGGTGGCGGGCCGGTCTCCGGCCAGGTGCGCACGGCGGTGGCGAAGGCGTCCTGCACCGCCTCCTCGGCGAGGTCGATGTCGCCGAGGAAGCGGATGAGGACGGAGACCGCACGCCCGTACTCCGCGCGGAAGACGGCCTCGGCGTCGGGGGCGGTCATCGGTGCGGCTCCGGCGTCAGTGCTGGTCCACGAAGGGCCGTACCTCGATGGGCAGGGTGGTGGCGAGGGCGGCCCTGCGGCCCCACTCCAGGGCTTCGTCCAGGTCGGCCGCCTTGATCAGGCACAGTCCGCCCAGGTACTCCTTGCCCTCGGCGTAGGGGCCGTCGGTGATGAGGACGTCGCCGTCCTTCGGGCGGAGCATGGTGGCGGTCTCGGGGCCGTGCAGGCCGCCCGCGAAGACCCAGGCGCCGGCGGCGCGCAGCTCGTCGTTGAAGGCCTCGACATCGCGCATGATCCCGGCGAGTTCCTCGGTGGCGGGCGGCGTGCCGTCGGCCGGCTGGACCACGCTGAGCAGGTAGTGCTTCATGACGTCCTCCATGGCGTCGTGCCCGTGTCGGGCTGTCCGTCACCTCCTACACGAACGGCCGGGCCCCGGATCGACACCGCGCGCCGAGCGGCGCGGAAAAAGTCCGGAAGAATCTTCCGCATGAACGCCGACGCGCACCCCCTGGTCGTCCGCGCCCGCCGGCTCGCGGCGGATCTGCTGGTCCCCGAGGCCGAGCGGGTGGACCAGGAGGGCGTGCCCGCGAGTCATGTCGAGGCGGTGAAACGGTCCGGGCTGCTCGGGGTGGTGGCGCCGGTGGAGTACGGCGGCTCCGGGGCGTCGGCGGCCGTGCTGCGGGAGACCGCGGAGATCCTGGCCGGGGCGTGCTGTTCGACGTGGTTCGTGCAGACCCAGCACCATACGCCGGTGCAGACCCTGGCACGGAGCGGACTGCCGGTGCGGGAACGGCTGCTGGGGCCGCTGGCGCGCGGGGAGCTGCTGTCCGGGGTGGCGTACGCGCATCTGCGGTCGTTCCCGCGGGTCCCGGTGCGGGTCCGCCGGTGGCAGGGGGGCTGGCGGTTCGAGGGCACGGTTCCCTGGTACACCGGGTGGGGCCTGAACGACGTCATGCTGCTGGCCGGGGTGACCGACGCGGACGAGGCGCTGTTCGCCTTCGCCGAGGCGCACGACCAGCCGGGGCTGAAGGCCTCGCCGCCGATGCGGCTCGCGGCGCTCACCGCCGCGCGTACGGTGTCGCTGGAGCTGGACGGGCTGTGGCTGCCGGACGACGCGGTGGCCCTGCGGACGCCCCACGCGCGATGGGCGGCCGGGGACCGGGCCAGGACGCTGAACGCCAATCCGGCGGTCTTCGGCGTCGCGGAGGCCGCCCTGTCACTGCTGGACGAGGCGACGGCCGGGTCGCTGCGGGCCCGTGTGGCCGACGTCCGCCGCCGGGCCTACGCCCTCGCCGACGACCCGGCGCCGGACGAGCGGGCCGCGGAACGGCTGGCGGTACGCGCGCAGGCGTACCAGGTGCTGGGTGCGGCCACGACGGCGGCGGTGGTCGCCGGGGGCGGCCGTGCGATGGCCCTCACGAGCCGGGCCCAACGCCTGGCAAGAGAGGCGCTGTTCCTGCTGGTACAAGGCCAGACGACCGAGTCCCGCACGGCCCACCTGGCCGCGCTGACGGGGGCGTGAGCGAGACCGACGCGACGAAGCCCTGACCGCCTCCCGGGGGTACGGGCGGCGCTGCCGAGGTGGCGCCGACGCCTCGCGCGGCAGACGGCCGACCGGCGCGGGCCCACAAATGGCCGAGCCCCACGCGACGCACCCGACCGTGCCCCGGCCGGGACGTGAGCGAGACTGCCGAGCGCGGCGCCGACACCTCTGCGAGAGACCCACCGGGGGCATCGCCGGGGGCGCTGACGCCTCGCGGCCGAGACCGGTCTTGCCCCGATGCCACGGGTGGTCCGGTGTCGCGCCGTCGGTCCGGAGCCGGGCTCGGGGTCGGTCGATGCGAGCCCGGGCGGCCGAGGTCAGCGGCAGCGGGGCGTCAGGCCGGCTGCCACAGTTCGATCCGGTTGCCCTCGGGATCGGTGACCCAGCCGAAGCGGCCGACGCCCTCCATCTCCTGCGTCTCCTCGGCGACGTCCGCTCCCCCGGCGCGCAGCTGGGCGAGCATGGCGTCCAGGTCGCGGACGCGGAAGTTGAGCATGGTCCGCTGGCCTGGGGACCCGAAGTAGTCGGTCCCGGACTCGAAGGTCGCGAAGACCGTCGGCCCGTCCCCCTGACGCCACAGGCCGTGCTCGTCGGCGTCCAGACCCAGGCAGTCGCGGTACCACGTGTTCAGCGCCGACGGGTCGGCCGCCCGCAGGAAGTACCCACCGATTCCCAGTACACGTTCCATGCCGCCATCCTGCCAGGACGGCGACACCGCTGTCCCCGTCCTCGGCGCCGGGACCGGTCCCGGCGAAGTGGGCGTCAGGGGCGGGCGTCGTCCTCCTGCCCCACGACGACCACCAGGAAGGCGTCGGACCTCAGATCCATCACCACGGTCGCGGGTTCACCCTCGGCGCGGCGGGCCGCCGCGTACTCCTCCGCCGGCCACGATCCACGCGGCGCCCCGGCGGGGAACCGTTCCAACACCTTCGCACTCATGACGGCCGGTCACCTCCAGCGTTCCACCGTCGGACGGAATGTGCGTCCTGTACATCTCCGCTGCCCCGGATCGCTGCGGACATGTCACCCAGGGGCCGCCGACGTGACCCGAACGGTGCGTCCGTACCGGTCCCATGACCGAGGACGGGGAGTGCATCCGCGTCCCGCACGGAACCGGAAAGGGCAGGAGAAGCGCCGAGCCGGAGGACGGAAGCGATGCGGGAAGACGAGCCCACGGACGGGCGGCTGTGCCTGGTGACGGGCGCGACCGGATACATCGGCGGCCGCCTCGTACCCGATCTGCTGGCCGCCGGACACCGGGTGCGCTGTCTGGCCCGCTCCCCCGGCAAGCTCCGCGACCAGCCGTGGGCGCGCGAGGTGGAGGTGGTACGCGGCGACGTCACCGACTCCGCCTCGGTGGCCGAGGCCATGCGGGACGTGGACGTGGCCTACTACCTGGTGCACGCCCTCGGCACGGGCAGGGACTTCGAGGCGACCGACCGCCGCGCCGCCCGGATCTTCGGGGAACGGGCCCGGGCCGCCGGCGTGAGCCGCATCGTCTACCTGGGCGGCCTCACACCGAGGGAAGTTCCCGAGGGCGAGCTCTCCCCGCACCTGCGGTCCCGGACGGAGGTCGGCCGCATCCTGCTGGACTCGGGCGTGCCCACCACCGTGCTGCGCGCCGCGGTGATCATCGGCTCCGGCTCGGCCTCCTTCGAGATGCTTCGCTACCTCACCGAACGGCTCCCGGTGATGATCACCCCGAGCTGGGTGCGCACCCGTATCCAGCCCATCGGGGTACGGGACGTGCTGCGCATCCTCGTGGGCAGTGCCGACATGCCCGCCGACGTGAACCGGACGTTCGACATCGGCGGACCGGACGTCCTGACGTACCGCGACATGATGATCCGGTACGCGCGCGTGGCGAATCTCCCCCGCCGGCTCATCTTCCCGGTGCCGGTGCTCACCCCGCGGCTGTCCAGCCTCTGGGTCGGCCTGGTCACCCCCGTGCCCACCGGCATCGCCCGCCCGCTCACGGAGTCGCTGCGCCACGAGGTCGTCTGCCACGAGCACGACATCGCGCGGTACGTGCCGGACCCGCCGGGGCATCCGCTCGGCTTCGACCAGTCCGTACGGCTGGCCCTGCGCCGGGTGCGCGAGGCCCGGGTGACCACCCGCTGGTCGTCCGCCGCGGTGCCGGGCGCCCCCAGCGATTCGCTGCCCACCGACCCCGACTGGGCGGGCGGCAGCCTCTACGCCGACCGGCGCACGGCCTCGGTGGCCGCGGACGTGCCCGCGCTGTGGCGGGTGATCGAGGGCGTCGGCGGGGAGAACGGCTGGTACTCCTTCCCGCTCGCCTGGAACCTGCGGGGGGTGCTGGACCGGCTGGTCGGCGGGGTCGGACTGCGCCGGGGACGCCGGGACGCGCAGCGGCTGCGCGTCGGCGACTCGCTGGACTTCTGGCGGGTGGAGGAGATCGAGCCGGGGCACCTGCTGCGGCTGCGCGCCGAGATGCGGCTGCCGGGGCTGGCCTGGCTGGAGATGTACGCCGAGCCGGACGGCACGGGCCGCAGCCGGTACCGCCAGCGCGCCCTGTTCCATCCGCACGGCCTGCTGGGCCACGCCTACTGGTGGAGCATCTCGCCGTTCCACGCCCTCGTGTTCGGCGGCATGGCCCGCAACATCGCCCGGGCCGCCGCCGCGTCCACCCGGCCGGCGCGCACACCCGTCTGACCGACGCCCACCGGCACCCGACAGCCTCGCACCGCCCCCGGAGCCATCCCATGCCCACCTCCGTCGTCCTGTTCACCGCCGATCTGCGCCTGCACGACCACCCGCCGCTGCGCGCCGCCCTGGAGGGGGGCCACGAGGTGGTGCCGCTCTTCGTACGGGACAGCGGCATCGCGGACCCGTTCCGCGGCGCGCCCAACCGGCTGGCCTTCCTCGACGACTGCCTGCGCGACCTGGACGCCGGCCTGCGCAGGCGTGGCGGGCGGCTGGTGGTGCGCTCCGGGGACGTCGTCGAGGAGGTCTGCAAGGCGGTCACCGAGGCGGACGCCGACGACGTGCACATGGCAGCCGACGTGAGCGCCTACGCGCACCTGCGGGAGCGGCGGCTGCGCAGCGCCCTGGAGGCCGAGGGACGGCGGCTGCACGTCCACGACACGGTGACGACGGCCGTGGCGCCCGGCGCGGTGACGCCCGCCTCCTCGGACCACTTCGCCGTGTTCACGCCGTACTTCCGCCAGTGGTCGGGGCGGCGGCTGCGGGACCCGCTCGGTGCGCCCCGGGCGGTACGCGTGCCGGCGGGCGTCGGCTCCGAGGAACTGCCGTCCCGGTCCACGGCGGGGGTGTCGCCGGGGCTGGCCGAGGGCGGCGAGACCCTGGGCCGCAAGCGGCTCGCCGCCTGGCTGCGCTCGGGGGTGGCCGCCTACGAGGACCGGCACGACGACATGGCCGGGGACGCCACCTCCCGGCTCTCGCCGTTCCTGCACTTCGGCACGCTGTCCCCGGTCGAGGTCGTCCACCGCGTCCGCCGGGTGGGCGGTCCCGGGGCGGAGGCGTTCGTGCGGCAGGTCGCCTGGCGGGACTTCCACCGCCAGGTGCTGGCGGCGCGGACGGACGCGGCCACGGCCGACTACCGGACCAAGCACGACCGCTGGCGGTCCGCGCGGACGGCCCGGGAGGACCTGGAGGCGTGGCGGGAGGGCCGTACCGGATACCCGGTGGTCGACGCGGCGATGCGGCAGCTGCGCCACGAGGGGTGGATGCACAACCGCGCGCGGCTGCTCACCGCGAGCTTCCTCGCCAAGACGCTCTACGTGGACTGGCGCATCGGGGCCCGGCACTTCCTCGACCTGCTGGTCGACGGGGACATCGCCAACAACCAGCTGAACTGGCAGTGGGTGGCGGGAACCGGCACGGACACCCGCCCGAACCGGGTCCTCAACCCCCTGACCCAGGGCAAGCGGCACGACCCCGACGGCGCGTACGTACGGCGATGGGTGCCCGAGCTGGCGGACGTCGAGGGCGGGGCGGTGCACGAACCCTGGAAACTGCGCGGCCGGGACCGGTCGGCGGCGGCCGGCTACCCGGACCCGGTCGTGGACCTCGCGGAGGGCCTCGCCCGGTTCCGCCGCGCCCGGGGCCGCGAGTGACGAACTGCGGGCCACCGCAACCCGCCCGGCAGGCCCGGATGCCGCACCGCGCGCATACGCCGGCGCCGGACGACTACCGCGAACCGCTCGACAGGAGGTCCAGCGCTTCCGTGAGGGTGGTGGGGCGGAGCAGGCCGGGGGCCGGGCGGCCCGCCCAGCCGGGGCCGCCGAGGACGACCAGCGGGTGCGCGCGGGCGCCCTTCACCCCCCACCGCATGTCCCCGATGTGCCGGGCCAGGGGCGGGCTCGCGGTGGAGCGTGCCTGCGCCCAGAGCACCACGGCGGCCGGTCCCAGCCGCCGTACCGCCGCGACCAGCGCCTCCGCCGGGACGGCGGCGCCGAACATCCGCGCAGGCACCCGGAGTTCACTCAGTGCCGCGTGCAGCGCCTCCAGGGGGAGGGTGTGCTGCTCGCCGGGTACGCAGGCGAGGATCACGGGTCCCGGGGCGGGCGGTCCGCCCACCGCGGCGGCGGGCCGGGTGTGGCGGCGCAGGGTGGTGGAGACGTGCCAGGACAGCAGGTGCTCCACCTCCACGTAACGGTCCCCGGACGAGGCCCACTTGCGGCCCACCGCGTGCAGCGTCGGCATCATCACCTCCTGCCAGGCGTTGACCACGCCGTACTCGGCGACGGCGGTGGCCAGTTGCTCCTCGACCGCGGGCGCGTCCAGGCGCACCGCGGCACGGGCGAGGCCGCGGCACTCGGTGCGGACGGCGGTGCCGAGCGGCAGCACCCCGCCGGACCGGGTGCGCGCGGCGGCCGTCCCGTCCGGCGTGTCCCGCGCCGGCGGGGCCGTGTCCGGCGCGCCGGGACGTGCTTCCCCTGCCTCGTCCGGCCCCTCCTCCCGCGCGGCGCGGGCCGCTTCCGCGGGCGGGACGCCGGCCGAGGTCAGCCGGCACATCGTCTCCAGCATCGCCACGTCGTGCGGGGTCCAGCGCCGGTGGCGCCCGTCGGCGCGGGCGGGACCGATGCCGTAGCGGCGGTCCCACGAGCGCAGGGTGGTCGGTGACAGGCCGAGCCTGCGGGCGAGGGCGCCGGTGGTCAGGGCCGGTACGGGAGACGCGGCGTCCGGTGCGGCGCGGCCCTGCTGGTCGTCCATGGCCCCGACGATACGACGCAGAAACGCTGCGCGTGGGGGCGCGGGGGCCGGGTCCGGCCCCGGGACGGGCATCGACCGTCGTGCAGGAACGACAACTGGACTCGGGCCTACACATAAAGGCTCAATAAGCGCAAACTGGGTAGGCGGTGCTTGTCGCACTCACACCAGACGTGGTCTGGCCTGCAAAGTCGAAGGAGACGAGTCATGGCCGACGTCTCGCACAGGGGTGATATGTCGACCCACCCCGATGTCTCCGAGATGCGGGCGCGGTACGCCCGGATGCTCGGCGGTCGTGATGTGGCGCTCGTGGACGGGCCGGTCTTCCTGCTCGGTCTGTACTGCGCGGCATCTCCGTGGATCGTGCACTACTCGTTGAGCCAGCCGGCACTCATGACCCACAACCTGATCATGGGGATAGCGATAGGCCTGCTCGCACTGGGATTCACCAGGGCCCCCGAACGGATGTACGGCCTCAGCTGGGCCATGTGCGCCATGGGCATCTGGATGATCATCGCTCCGTGGATCGTGGGCAGCAGCCCGGACACCGGGGTGATCGTCAACAACATCGTCATCGGCGCGCTCGCGCTCGCCCTTGGACTGGTGTGCGCCGTCACGGCGGTGAAGAGCACCCCCAGGCCGTAGAAGCGAGGACCGAGGGAAGGAAGGACACGACACACTGGAAACACAGGCACACGACAGAACAGGAATTCCGGAAGGCCGGCCCGCCCGTGCGGACCGGCCTTTCACGTGCCCGCTCAGTGGCCCGGGACCAGCCAGGGCTCCTGCGGCAGGGTGCGGCCGGTCTCCAGCAGCGACTTGAGGTTGGAGAGCACGGCCGGCCAGCCCGAGGCCACGTCGGAGCGCTCCCCCTCGTCATTGAGGTCCTCGTGGACGACGGTCAGCCGGACGATGTCCTCGTACGGCCGGATCTCGAAGGTGACCCGGGAGTGCCGGTCCTCCTGCTCCTCCCGGTCCGGTGCCGCCCAGGTGGTGACCAGCCGGGTGGGCGGCTCGCTCTCCACGACCCGGCCGACCACGTCGGCGATGCCGGAGCCGTCCGTGCGGACGTGTTCCCAGCGGGATCCGGGCCGCCAGTCGGAGACGTTCCGGTGGCCCCAGTAGGCGGCCGTGAGGTCGGCGTCGGTGAGCGCCTCCCAGACCTTCTCGGGGGTGCTCGCGATGTAGGTGACGTACACGAAACTCGGTTTGCCGGTCATGGCTTCCTCGGCTCGTCGCTTGAGGGCGCCGAGCGCTTGCAGGCGCGGACGCTCGAACTTGTCGATCCACCGCTCCTGGATCTCGTGGAGCGGGACCGGATTGAGGTAGTGCAGCTTCTCCCGCCCCCGCCGCACCGTACCGATGAGGTTGGCGGCCTCCAGGAGGGCCAGGTGCTGGGTGACCGACTGGCGGGACATGGCGAAGTGCTCGCACAGCTCGCCCAGGGTCTGGCCGTTGTTCTCGTGGAGCCGGTCCAGCAGGCGTCTGCGGGTGTCGTCCGCGAGCGCCTTGAAGACCTTGTCCATCCCGCTGTCGCTCTCCGATCGCACACTCAACGTTATGCAGGCAATCACTTGCATGTCAAACGGCCGCGCACGGTCCTAACTCACCGCGACGACGGTGTACTCCTCGCTGATCTCCTTCGCCCCGAACGGCCACACCCTCTCCAGCCGGGCCCAGACCAGGAAGGCCACGCAGCCGAGGGCCAGCCAGGCCAGGGACCACTCGACGGGGTGGCGCCCCGGGGAGTTCTGGTCGGCGTACGCGTAGATCACGCACCAGCCGGCGAAGGCCAGGACGCTCGGCACCGGGTACAGCCACATCCGGTACGGGCGGGGCATCTCCGGCCGCCGCCCGCGCAGCACCGTCAGCGCGACGATCTGGGCCAGCGCCTGCACGAGGACCATCACCGTGGTGAGCAGCTGGATCAGCGTCGCGAGGTCGGTGTGGCGGCCGATCAGGAAGCCGACCGCGGTGATCACGCCCATGGTGGCGAGGCCCAGCATCGGGAAACGGTGCCGGGGGTGCAGCTTCCCGTACGGCCGGAAGAAGACCCGGTCGCGTGCGGCGTCGTAGGGCACTCGGGAGCCGCCCAGCAGGCCGGTGAACACGGAGGCGAACGCGGTGACCAGGATGAGTACGGTCACCACGTCGGCCGCGCCCCTGCCCCAGGTCTCCTCCAGCACCGCGGAGGCCACGGAGGTGGAGGCGATGTCGTGCGGGTCGGCCATCCGGCGCCAGTCGACGACACCGAGCGTGCCGATCTGGAGCAGCAGGTAGATCGCCATGATGCCCAGGATCGAGAAGACGATGGAGCGGGGCAGGACGCGGCCCGGGTCCTTGATCTCGGCGCCCATGTAGGCGGTGGTGTTGTAGCCGAGGTAGTCGTAGATGCCGATGGTCAGGCCCGCGGCGAAGCCGAGCCAGAAGTGGTCGCTCGTCAGGTCGAAGGCGCCCGCCGGGTAGGTGAAGGCCCGGTGCGGGCTGAAGTCCGTCGCGGCGGCGGCGATCACCAGCAGGACCGAGGCGATCATCACGGTCCACATGACGGCGGTGATGCGCGCGATGTGCTCGATGCCGCGCCAGAGCAGGACGACGACGAGGGCGATGACACCCAGTCCGATCAGGTCGCCGGACGTCCGCCCGAGGCCGGGGGCGAGGTAGCCGAGGTACTGGACGAAACCGACCACGCCGGTGGACATGATCAGCGGAATGAACAGCATCGCCGTCCACACGAACAGGAACGGCACGAGGCGTCCGGTGCGGTACTGGAAGGCCTGGCGCAGATAGACGTAGCTGCCGCCGGAGCCGGGCATCGAGGCGCCCAGCTCGGCCCAGACCAGTCCGTCGCACAGCGCGAGGAGCGCGCCGGCGAGGAACCCGATGACCGCCTGCGGGCCGCCGAACGCGGCGACCATCAGCGGGATCGTCACGAACGGGCCGATGCCGCACATCTGGCTCATGTTGATGGCCGTCGCCTGGAACTGGCCGACGCGACGGACGAAGCCACCCGTGGGTGGCGGGCTACCGGACATGGGGACTCCTGACGCGGCGGGCGCTCGACGGCACCCGGCGGGGCCGACTGGCCGATAAAGTTAAGGAGCCTTACTAGAGGCGTCAAGTATGCGTCAGAAATGCACGAGAATGGTGCGATGCCCGTCAGCGACGCCGTGGAGCAGCAGGAACAGCCCTGGAGCCGCCGCCGCCTGCGCAGTACCAACGAGCGGCTGCTGCTGGACCGGCTGCGGGGCGCCGGTGCCGCGTCGCGTGCGCAACTGGCCCGCGAGACGGGCCTGTCGAAGCCGACGGTCTCCAGCGCGCTGGCCTCGCTGGAGGCGGCCGGCCTGGTCCGCGAGGCAGGCACCCACGCCCCCGGGCGCGGGCGCACCGCCGTGCTGTACGCCCCCGATCCGGCCGCCGGGTACGCGCTCGGCGTGGACATCGGCCGGGGCTGGCTGCGGGTGGCCGTGGTCGACCTGGACGGCACGGTCGCCGCCCGGGCCGACGTGCGCAACCGGACCCGCGCCTCCGCCGCGCTCGCCGACCTGGTCGTGGGGACGGCCCGCCAGGTGGTGGAGAACTCGGGCGTGGACCCGGCCGAGGTGGTGCACGGCGTCATCGGTACGCCCGGTGTGTACGACGAGGGGCAGCGCCGGGTGCGGTACGCGATGCACCTGCCGGGCTGGGGGCGCACCGGGATCGTCGACCGGATGCGCGAGGAGCTGGGCGTACCCCTGGAGGTGCACAACGACGCCAATCTGGCGGCGCTCGGCGAGTACACGTACGGCGTCGGTGAGGGCAGCCGGCTCTTCGCGTACATCCTCATAGGCACCGGCCTGGGCATGGGGGTCGTCAGCGAGGGGCGGCTGTTCACGGGAGCGCACGGGCTGGCCGGGGAGATCGGCTTCCTGCCCTGGCCGGGCCGGCAGAAGCCGGAGCGGCTGGAGGACGCGGTGTCGGGCGTGGCCGTGGTGGAGAGCGCCCGGCGGTTCGGGATGAGCGGGCAGCTGACCGCGAAGGCCGTGTTCGACGCGGCCCGGCGGGGCGATCCGGCCGCCGCGCGCGCCGTGGAGCTGGAGGGCGAGCGGATCGCGCACACCGTCGCGGCGGCCGCCGCCGTGCTCGACCCGGATCTGGTGGTGCTCGGCGGCGGTCTCGGGCACAGCGTCGACCTGCTGCTGCGGCCGGTCCGGGAGCACGTGCGCGCCCTCACCCCACTGCGCCCGCGGATCGTGCCGAGCCGGCTCGGCGAGGACGCGGTGCTGCTGGGCGCGGTGGCCACGGCGCTGGACACCGCGCGGGACGTGGTCTTCGAGCGCCGGACGGCCGGATCCTGACCCTCGCGGCCCCCGTCACGGCCGGGGTCGTTGACTGAGCCTCCGGGGACACCTAGCGTGAACCGGATTAGTAAAGTTTCCTAACTTTACCAGGCTGGAGACCCCTCGTGTTCCCTCGCCCCCCGCACCGACGCCGGTACACCACCACCGCGCTGGTCGTCGGCCTGCTCTCCACGCTGACCTCCGGCGCCTGGGCCGGGAACCGGCAGCCGGCCGCACCGCACGGGCACGTCGAGGCCACCCGCGTCCCCTCCGCCGCCGGCTCGGCCACCCCGCTCGCCGGCTTCGCCGTCCAGTCCACGGCGAAGGTGAGCGACTCCCCCGAGGCGGTCTCCTCCCCCGGCTACCGGGCGGCCGGCTGGCACCCGGCGGGTCCGCGTTCGACAGTCCTGGCGGCGCTGCTCGCCGACGGCGTGTACGCCGACCCGTTCCACTCCACGAACCTGCAGAAGATCCCCCGCGCGGACTTCCAGGTCCCCTGGTGGTACCGCTCGGACTTCACGGTCGAGGACACCGGCCGGCGCACCTCCCTCGACTTCAGCGGGGTCGTCTCGGCGGCCGACGTCTACGTCAACGGCCACCGGGTCGCGGCCGCTGCGGACGTGACGGGCGCCTACACCCACCACGAGCTGGACATCACCTCGCTGGTCAGGTCCGGCACCAACACGGTCGCCCTGCGCGTCCGCCCCAACGACCCGGACCAGGACCTGACGATGGGCTGGCTGGACTGGCTCCAGCCGCCCCCCGACCGGAACATGGGCCTCGTCCGCGACGTCCTGGTGCGCAGGGGCGGCCCGGTCGCGCTGCGCGACGCGCACGTGGTCACCGATCTGGCCGTCCCCTCGCTCGCCACCGCCGACCTGACGGTGAAGACCCTGGCCCGCAACGACTCCGGCGCGCCGGTCACCGCGGAGATCTCCGGGAGCGTCGGCGGGACGCACTTCACCCGGAGCGTGCCGCTGGCCGCCCACGAGACGAAGACGGTCACCTTCTCCCCCGCCGACGTGCCGGGCCTGCACCTCACCTCGCCGCGGGTGTGGTGGCCCGCCGGTATGGGCGGGCAGCCGCTGTACGACCTCGATCTCACCGCCGACGTCGCCGGTGGGACGTCGGACACCGCGCACCGGACCTTCGGCATCCGCGACGTGCGGGCGCCGCTGAACTCCGCCGGTGCCCGCCAGTACCGGATCAACGGCCGCAAGCTGCTGGTCAAGGGCGGTGGCTGGTCACCGGACGAGTTCCTGCGCTGGGACCGCGCCTATGTCGAGGACCGCCTGAAGTACGCCGTCGACCTGGGCCTGAACACCCTCCGGCTGGAGGGCCACCTGGAGCCCGACGAGTTCTTCGACCTGGCCGACCGGTACGGCGTGCTGACGCTGCCGGGCTGGGAGTGCTGCGACAAGTGGGAGGGGCAGGTCAACCCCAGCGGGTCGGGGAAGAAGTGGACCGACGCCGACCACTTTGTGGCGAAGGCGTCCATGGCCGCCGAGGCCGCCCGGCTGCGCGGCCACCCGAGCGTGCTCTCCTTCCTGATCGGCAGCGACTCCGCCCCGAACGCGGCGATCGAGAAGGGCTACCTGGACGCCCTGAAGGCCGCCGACTGGCCGGTCCCCGTCGTGCCCGCCGCCTCCGACGCCTCCTCGCCCCAACTGGGCGCGTCGGGCATGAAGATGACCGGGCCGTACGACTGGGTGCCGCCCGGCTACTGGTACGCCAAACGGGAGGGCGGGGCCACCGGATTCAACTCCGAGACCAGCGCCGGCCCCAGCATCCCCACGCTCGACACCCTGCGCCGGATGATGACGCCCGCGGAGCTCGACACCCTCTGGAAGGATCCGGGCGCCCGGCAGTACCACCGCTCCCCGTCCACGACGTTCGGCACGCTCAAGATCTACGACGACGCCCTCGCCCACCGCTACGGGCCGCCCACGAGCCTCACCGACTACGTGCGCAAGGCGCAGCTCGCCCAGTACGAGAACGTCCGCGCCCAGTTCGAGGCCTACGGACGCAACGCCGCCGACACCGACCGTCCCGCCACCGGGGTGATCCACTGGATGTTCAACAGCGGCTGGACGTCGCTGCACTGGCAGCTGGTGGACCGCTATCTCGACCAGAACGGCGCCTACTTCGGGGCGAAGAAGGCGAACGAGCCGCTGCACGTCCAGTACTCCTACGACGACCGCTCGGTCGTGGTGGTCAACAACCTGCACACCCCCGCCCAGGGCCTGACCGCACGGGCGACGCTGTTCGACCCGGACGGCACCCAGAGGTACGACCGCACCGCCCCGGGCGTCTCGGTGGAGGGCGACGGGGCGCACGCGAAGCCCCTCACGCTGCCGTCCTCGGTGAGCGGTCTGAAGCCGACGTATCTGCTCCGCCTGGTGCTGACCGACGCGGCCGGCCGGGAGGTGAGCCGGAACGTCTACTGGCTCTCCGGCAAGGCCGACACCCTCGACTGGAACGGCACCACCTGGTACTACACGCCGACGACCAGCTCGGCGGATCTCACCGGGCTGGCCTCGATGGCACGGGTGCCGGTGGAGGCGACGGCCTCGACCGAGTCGTCCGGCGGTACGTCGACGACCACGGTGACCCTCCGCAACACGGGGGCCGGCACGACGCCGTCGCTGCTCACGGACGTCCGTGTGGTCGGCGGGCAGGGCGGTCCGGTCCTGCCGGTGCGCTGGTCCGACAACGACGTGAGCCTGTGGCCCGGCGAGTCGGTGACGCTGACCGCCACCTACCGGACGGCCGATCTGCACGGCTCGGCGCCGGGTGTGCGGGTCTCCGGGTGGAACACGGCGGAGCGGACGGTACCGGCCGCCTGAAAGGAGCGGGGGTGGGCCGGGCGGGCCCACCCCCTCGGGGTTCAGCCGACGTCGAGCGCCGTGTCGTCGATGACGAACGACGTCGGGAGGGTGGAGCCCTCGGTGCCGGTGAACTTGATCGTGACGGTCTGGCCCGCGTAGCCCGCGAGGCTGAACGCGCGCCGGGTGTAACCGCTCGCCGCGTTCAGGTTCGAGTACGTCGCGAGGGTCGACAGCACGGTCCCGCCGCTGTTGAGGACCTGGACCTTCAGGGTGTCGTAGGCCGTCGAGGTGGTCGTCTCGTCGGTGTCGACGTGGAGGTAGAAGCCGAGGTCGGCGCGCGTGCATCCGGCGGGGACGGTCACCGTCTGGGCGAGGGTGTCGGTGTGGGCCGAGCCGTAGCCGTTCAGCCACGCCTTGTAGGAGCCGGTGCGGGCGGCCTCGCCGGTGTCGTTCGTGATGACGCCGCTGGAGGCGGTCCAGGTGGTGGCGCCGGACTCGAAGCCGCTGTTGCCGAGGAGCTGGGCGGCGGTGCAGGTGCCGCCTCCGTCGCCACCGCCGCCGGTGGTGCCCGAACCGGCCAGCCAGGCGGTGGCGTTGAGGGCGAGGGGCGCGTTGGTGGCGGTGGAGTCGTGCCAGCCGTCGTACAGGGTGTTGCCGGACTGGCCGGTGCCGTCGTCGATCGGGGAGCTGTCGCCCCAGAAGGCGACCCGGCCGCTGCCGAAGGTGGACGTGGCGAAGAAGGCGCCGGTGTTGCCGGAGTAACCGGTGCGGTACAGCAGGCCCTTGACGGCCGGGTTGTCGGCGGGCTTGAGGGTGGCGGTGGTGCCGCTGGCGATCAGGCTCTTGGTGACCGTGCCGAAGGCGCCGTGCAGGACGGGGTCGGTGCTGTCGCTGATGGCCGCCGGGTGATCGGAGCTGATGCTCAGCGTGTCGACGGAGAAGCCGAACGGGTCGGTGGAGTCGACGCTGTTGTTGCTCATCAGGTCGTTGAAGATCTCGACCGCGTCGTAGCCGTCGTTGTTGCGGTCGGCGCCCGTGTGGTCGGAGATCATGAACAGGCCGCCGCCGTTCTTCACGAAGTTCATGATCGCCGTCTTCTCGGCGCTCGAGAACATCGTGTTGGGCTCCGGCAGGACCAGCGTGTCGAAGTTCGACAGGTCGGTCGCCGACGACCCGCCGTAGCTCAGGCCGGAGCCGGACGGCAGGGTCTTCTGGCTGTAGCCGCCGGCCTTCTGCAGGGCGACGCCCCACGAGGAGAGGGCGCCGGTCCAGTCAGTCTCGGCGGACGGGGTGGAGTTCTGCCCGAGCGGGTCGGGCTGGCTGGTGGAGATGATCCAGTCGGCGTTGCCGGCCGTCTCCGCATGGGCGTTGTCGAACAGGATGCGGTGCGTCGTCGCCGCGTGCGCGGGGGCGCCCGTGCCGACCTGGAGGGCGGCTCCGGTGAGGAGCAGCCCGAAACCGGCGAGGGCGGTGGTGAGTCTGCGGCGGGATCTCCTGGATCCAGGCATCCGGCGAACCTCCATGAGGGGTGGGGAGAAGGCGGTGGGGGCGCCAAGTCTGCGCGCGTAGAACCCGCTTGAGGGTTCTACACGCGTCGATTGGTTGAAAGGTACATGGCATGAAGGCGCGGTGAACAGAAGTCGTGGCGGCATTCGGGGTGGCGTGCCCTCGGCCCGCAGCGGGCACATCCTCGGCAGCGGGGTTCGCCGCGGGGAGCGTGGAAGGGAAGAGCCATGGAGATCTCGGGCGTCATCAGCGCCATCGTCATCGGGCTCGTCATCGGCGTACTGGGCAGGCTGGTGGTGCCGGGACGCCAGCACATCGGCGTGCTGTGGACCATCGCCGTCGGCATCGTCGCCGCGCTGCTGGGCTCGGCGATCGCCGCCGGGTTCGGAGTCGCGGACACCAACGGGCCGGACTGGATCGAGTGGTTCGTCCAGATCGCCCTGGCGGCCGTGGGCGTCGCGGCGCTCGACCGGGCCCGGGTCCGCCGCTAGGGCCTGTCGTTCGGATCAGGCCGGCCCGGCTCACGGTGCCTTGTCGGCCGGCCCGAGCGGGGCGTGGTGCGTTCAGCCGCAAGGCGGAGGAGGGCGGCGACGCGGAGCGTCGACAACCGACGACGACGCCGCAGATGCGCGTGCCACGCCCCGCGACGCGGGCATGATCCAAACGGCAGGCCCTGGGCGCGGTCAACCGCCGTACAGGTAGGGGGTGGTGGTGCTGAGCGCGTGGAAGCCCAGGCGCTCCAGGATCGGGCGGCTCATGGGTGAGGCGTCGACCTGGAGGTAGCGGTACCCGCGGGCGGCGGCGACGCGGGCGCGGTGGGCGACCAGGGCGCGGTAGACACCCCGGCCCCGCCAGGCCTCGACGGTGCCGCCGCCCCACAGCCCGGCGAACCGGGTACTGGGCACCAACTCCATGCGCGCGGCGCTGACGGCTTCGCCATCCGCGAGCGCGACCACGGCGACGACCGCCGCGGGGGCGGCCGCGAGGCCGTCGAGCAACCGGTGCCGCAGCCGGGTGCCGTCGGTCCCGAAGGCCCGCTCGTGGACGTCCACGACGAGGTCGACCCCGGCCGCGTCGGTGACCTCCACGAGCCGTACGCCGTCGGGCGGTTCGCCGTCCAGGACGAGCCGGGACACCTCGCCGATCATCAGCGTCTCCTCGGGCTCGGCCCGGAAGCCCGCGGCGGCGAGCCGGCGGCCGAGGTCCACGGGCCGGTCGTGGCCGTACAGCTTCCACTCGAAGTCGCGGCCGAGGCCGGTGAAAAAGGCGATCTGCTCGTCGATCGCCCGGTCCGCGCCGGCCTCGTCCAGGCCGGACCAGAGCACGCCGTTCCAGCCCCGCTCGTCCGCGATCTGCCGTACCACCGCGCCGGTTCGCTCGATCCGTGCGGTGGGGCCGTCGGGCCGGGCGCCCTCGCGCATGTCGCGGTCGAAGAGGGCGAGCACCGCGGTGTGATCCATGCGCCCACTCCAGCACGCCCGTCCCGCGCCGGGCAACGGAGTTACGGGAGGCCGGACGTGCCCGCCCCCGGCCGTACCGCGGCCAGATAGGTGCTCAGCCGGTCGCGGTTGCGGGCGAGGCAGTCGATGCGGGTCTGGATGCGGTCGATGTGGTCCTGGAGCAGCGCGGCCGTCCGCGGGGTCACGCACTCCGCGGGCGGGTGCAGTTCGCCGGGCCCGGAGAGGTACGGCAGGATCACGCGGATCATCTCGGTGGTGAGTCCGGAGTCGAGCAGGCCGCGGATCTGCCGGACGTCGGCGACCGAGGACTCGGGGTAGCTGCGGTAGCCGTTGCCGGTCCGGTCGGGGGACAGCAGTCCCTGCTCCTCGTAGTAGCGCAGCAGCCGGGTGGGGACGTCCGTCCGGCGCGAGAGCTCACCGATCCGCATGCCGACCTCCTGGGACCCGCTTGACCTTCACACTGATGTCAAACTTCCACCATGGTCGCATGACTGCGTCCTCCCACGTCAAGGGCGGTGCGCTGCCGTGGCCGGGGCTGCTCGCCCTGTCCTGCGCCGCGTTCACCGCCGTTCTGACCGAGCTCCTTCCGGCCGGCCTGCTGCCCGCGATGGCACCGGCCCTCGGCGTCGCCGGGTCACGGATCGGCTTCCTCGTCACCGCCTACGCGGCCGCCTCCTTCCTGGCCGCGGTCCCGCTGACCGCCGCGCTGCGCGGACTGCCGCGGCGGCGGGTGCTGTGCGGTGCGCTGCTGGGGCTCGCCCTGAGCAACACACTGGTCGCGCTCTCCGGGTCGTACCCGCTCACCTTCGCGGCCCGGCTGCTCGCCGGGGCGACGGGCGGCACGCTGTGGGCGATGCTGGTCGGCTACGCGGCCCGTATGGTGCCGGCCGAGCGGCGCGGCCGGGCGATCGCCGTCGTCCTCGCCGGGATCACCCTGGCCCTGGCGTGCGGGCTGCCCGCCGGTACCGCGCTGGCGGGCGCGCTGGGCTGGCGGGCCGCGTTCGCCGTGCAGGCCCTGCTCACCGTGCTGCTCGTCGGCTGGGTGCGGGCACGGGTGCCCGCCCTGCCCGGGGAACCCGCGCACGCGCGCGTGCCGGTCGCCCGCGTCGCCACGCGTCCGGGAATCCGCCCCGTGCTGGCCGTGACGCTGTTCCTGCTGCTGGGGCACCAGGTGATGTACACGTACGTCGCCCCGTTCGCCGCGCACTCCGGGTACGGCCGTACGGACCTGCTGCTCGCGGTGTTCGGCGGCGCGACGGTGGCCGGGATCTGGGTCACGGGCCTGCTGGTCGACCGGTGGCCGCGCCGCACCCTGCTCGGGGCGCTGGCCCTGTTCGCCGGGGTGCTGCCGGTGCTGGGCGCGAGCGCCGGGCGGCCCGTTCCGCTGGTCGCCGCCGTATCGCTGTGGGGCGTGGCCTTCGGCGGGGCGCCGACCCTGATCCAGACCGCGCTGGTCGACGCCTCCGGGCCGGCCGACGCCGATGTGGCGACCTCGCTGCAGACCACGGTGTACAACATGGGCATCGCCGCCGGCTCGCTCACCGGCGGCCTGGCCCTGGACACGGCGGGCCCCGGGGCACTGCCCTGGACCGCCCTGCCCCCGGTTCTGCTGGCGCTCGCAACGGTCCTGGCCGCACGACGGCACGCCTTTCCCGCGCGGCGGCGCGGGGTCGCCGCGGAGGCAGGGCCGGTGGCCGGGGCGGCCTCGGTGGCCGTAATCCGCCCGGCCGGAGATCATGCCGTGAGGAGGTGCGCCGATGGTGCGGGACAGTGAGCTCGGACATCTGCGCCGCTGCGTGGAGCTGGCGGCCGAAGCGCTGGAGGCGGGGGACGAGCCCTTCGGCTCGGTGCTCGTGGCCGGCGACGGGACGGTGCTGGCGGAGGACCGCAACCGGGTGGCCGGCGGCGACCGCACCCGGCACCCGGAGTTCGAACTGGCCCGCTGGGCCGCCGAGCGTCTCGCACCCGGCGAGCGTGCGGCGGCGACCGTGTACACCTCCGGCGAGCACTGCCCGATGTGCGCGGCGGCGCACGCCTGGGTGGGGCTCGGCCGGATCGTCTACGTCGCCTCCGCGGAGCAGCTCACGGGCTGGCTGACCGAGCTGGGCGTGCCCGCGCCGCCGGTGCGACCCCTGCCCGTGCGGGAGGTCGCGCCCGGTGTGGCCGTCGAGGGCCCGGTGCCGGAGCTGGTGGCCGAGGTGCGGGAACTGCACCGCCGGTGCCGGGCACCGCGCGGGTGACACCGGCCGGGGTCAGCCCAGTTCGAGTGTGGTGACACCGAACACCCGCTCCCGCGCGTGCGCCCGCACCGGCCCGGTGTACATGCGGGCGGTCTCGAAGGAGGGCCGCAGTCCGGCCTCTTCGGCGAGGGCGACACCGGCCGCGTTCGGCTCGGGCACGTCGACGGCGACCTCGCGTCCGGCGGCGTCGGCGACGAGGGCGGAGAACAGGGCACGGGCGTCCTCGGCGGTGTCCGCGAAGAGGGGCCCGATGCGCAGGGTGTCGACACCGGGGCGGAGTACGCCGTACCCGGCGAGCCGGCCGCCGTCGTGACGGACGAAGGCGCGGTGGCCGGGGCCGGTGAGCCACTCGGCGAGGAAACGCGGGCGGTCGGCCGGGCAGCAGGCGCCGTCGTAGACCACGATGTCGGCGAGGTCGGCGGGACCCGCGGGCCGTACTCCCGCTGCCGGCCGCTGCTCGTGGGCGATCCCGGTGAACCGGACGGTGCGGTGGGCGAGTTCGAAGCCGGACTGGCGGTAGTTGTCCTGCTGGGCGACCACGCCGTCCAGACCCACCGTGCGGTCGCCGGCGTGGGCCAGGGCGGTCTTCCAGGTGGTGAGGCCGTGGCCGTGGCCGCGCAGGTCGGACCGGACGAGGTAGCAGCCGAGGAAGGCGTAGTCGGGGCCGTGGTTGACGACGGAGACGGCGGACACCGGCTCGCCGTCGATCCGGCCGAGGAAGAATCCGTCGGGGTCCTGGGCGAAGAAGGCGGGCCCGTCGGACAGTCCCGGATTCCAGCCCTCCGCCGCCGCCCACCCGCTGATCACCGGCCAGTCGGCGAGGGTGGCCTGGGTGACGACGAGGTCGTGGGGGGCCGCAGAGGTCATCGGTGCGCTCCGTTTCCTTCGGGGTCGGGCTGCCGTGCGGAGCGGCCCCGGCCGGGGCCGCCCGCAGCATCCTTTCCGATCAACGACCGCGGCGCCATGAGGAGTTCGGCCGTCGTGCCCGGTGCGCGACGAAGCCCCACCGGGCCGCGGCCGGGTGGGGCCTCGGAGCCCGCCCGATCAGCGGGTGCGGTCCGGGCGGAAGCGGCGGTAGAGGACCGCGCCCGTGACGAGCAGCGCGGCGCTGCCGGCGACCGCGGGCGCCGTCAGATCCGCACCGGTGTGGGCCAGCGAGGCCCCGGCCGGCCGCGGGGCACGATGCGGGTGCGCCTTCACGGGGGCCGGCGGCCTCGGCGCCGGGGTGTGCGGGTGGCGCGGGGTGCGCGGCTGCTCGGTGGGGCCGTTGACCGACTGGTTGCCGGTGGCGGGGTTGCCCACTCCGACGACGTCGACACTGTTCCCGCTGATGTTCACCGGCAGGTGGACGGGGAGCTGGACGGCGTTGCCGGACGCCACTCCCGGCGAGTCCTGCGCCGTACCGTGGGCGGACGCCCCGCCGGACGAGGACGATCCGCCCTTTCCGGCGCCGCCGGTGTTCGCGCAGGTGTTGCCCGCCGCCGGGTTGAGCAGCCCCACCACGTCCACGGTGTTGCCGCAGACGTTCACCGGCACGTCCACCGGGAGCTGGATGCCGTTGCCGGAGATCAGCCCGGGCGAGCCGACCGCGGCGCCGTCGGCCGAGGCGCCGTCCGCCGCGAAGGCGGCGGACACCGGGAGCGCCATGGCCATCGCGCCGGACGCGGCGGCGACGGCGATCACACCGTTTCGGGTAGCCCGTCTCATAGGTTCCCTGCCTTCCAGACATCGTCGCGGGCACTCACCCGCACCTCTTCAAACGCAGACGCACCATCCGAGTTATGGCTTATCGGTCTTTCACCCCATCGAGTGGCAGGCTTATCGAACTGCAGGGAAAGCCGACCAATGATCACCAACCGGAAGGCCGGGACGGAGGGTGCGAAGGGTACGGCACCGGGTGCCAGTCCGCTCGTCGGGAGGCGGGTCCCGCGGGGCCCGCTTATGGTGATCCGAGGGCGCGGTCCCGGTCCGCGGGGGCGCCCCGGGAGGCGATCGATGCTGGTCAAGCTGTCCCCACGGCCCGCTGTGCGGCGCTGCGCGGGCGCCGGGGCCCTCGCCCTGGCGCTCGTCGGGGCCGGGCTGCCCGCGGCCGCCGCCGAACAGCCGCAGCCGGATCTGTCGCGCTTCTACCGGCAGCACGTGAAGTGGGCCGCCTGCCAGACGCCCGACGTGCCGAAGGACCTCCAGTGCGGCAAGGTCACGGTCCCGGTCGACTACGCCCACCCGCGCGCGGGCACCCTGGACGTGGCGCTGGCCCGCTATCGCGCCACCGGCACGTCGCGCGGCTCGGTGCTGCTGAACTTCGGCGGCCCGGGCGGTGCGGGCGTCAACGAACTCGCCGACGACGGCCGGCAGTTCATGGACCTGACCAACGGCTACGACGTCGTCACCTTCGACCCGCGCGGGGTCGGCCGCTCCTCCCCCGTCAGCTGCGGCGACGGCACCGACGACACCGCGGCGCCGACCGGCCGGCAGCCGGACATCGATCATCCGCAGGCGCTGTTCAAGCAGTTGCGGCGGGCCGCCGACGCGTGCGCCCGGCACTCGGGCCCGGTGCTGCCGCACGTAGGCACCGTGAACGCCGCCCACGACATGGACGTCATCCGTCAGGCACTCGGTGACAAGAAGCTCAACTACCTCGGTTTCTCCTACGGAACGCGGCTCGGCGCGGTGTACGCGGCGCAGTTCCCGCACCACGTCGGCCGACTGGTCCTGGACGGGGTGGACACCCTGACCGAGCCGCTGTCCGAGCAGGGAGTGGCGGGTGCCCAGGGGCAGCAGACCGCGCTGGACGACTTCCTGGACTGGTGTACGACGGACATCGCGTGTCCGTTCGGGACCGACCGGCGTGCGGCGGGCGACGAGGTGGTCCGGATCGTGCGCTCGCTCGACGAGAACCCGGTGCCGACGGATCTCGGCGGCTCGTTCTCCGGCCAGGACCTGGTGGGCGCCCTCGCGCAGGCCCTCTACAGCCGGGACCTGTGGCCCTCCCTGGAGCGGGCGCTGGCCTCGCTGGTGGAGGACGGCGACACCCGGGGGGTACTGAACTTCGCCGGCGGTGGCATCGGCGTGCACGGGGCACGGCACCGCGGTGACGGCGGGCTCGTGGACGCCGACGAGGTGCCGGCGGACAACCTGTCGGCCGCCCTGATGGCGATCAACTGCGCGGACGACCCCGACCGGCCCGACGAGCAGCGGCTCACCGCGGACCTGCGGGAACTGCGGGCCGCCTACGACCGGGCGTCACCGGTCTTCGGCCGCTACCGGCTCACCCAGTTGCTGATGTGCTTCGGCCGCCCCCGGGGCACGGACTTCATCCGCGACCGGGTCAAGGACGTCGACGCGGCCAAGATGCTGCTGGTGGGCACACGCGGCGACCCGGCGACGCCGTACCGGTGGACCGTCGAGACGGCGAAGCGGCTCGGCCCGTCGGCCGTCGTCCTCGACAACAAGGGCGAGGGCCACACCGGCTACTCGTCCTCCACCTGTGTGCACCGCAGGATCAACGACTTCCTGCTCTACGGCTCCCTGCCGCCGAACGGCAGCTCCTGCCCGGCGAACGGGAAGGACTGGAGCGCCGGCGTGGGCACCTCCGACTGAGAGGGGCGAACACCCCGACGAGTGACAGGAACCACCCAAGCGGGTATCGGACGTGAATCCGTGACAACCGTCCGGATTCCCCGGCGGTCTCACCGGGCAGGCGAGCCTCGGCCGCCCGTTCCCGTACGTGACCCGACAGGGGGAAACACCATGCGCCTCCGCGCCACCATCGCCGTGTCCACCGCCTCGGCCGCCACCGCCGCCCTGCTGCTGACCGCGCCGCAGAGTCAGGCCGCCACCGGGCGGGCCCCGGCCTCGCCCTGCGCCGAGAAGGCGCTGACGGTCCGGGCGAAGGCCGTCGCCGCCGACCGGACCGTGGTGCGGATGAGCGTCACCAACCGCGGTGCCCGCGCCTGTGCCGTGGACCGGGTGCCCACGGTGACCTTCGGGGACCTCGACGGGGCCGCGCTGCCCGCGCCGGCGGGCGGCACCGGCACCTACCGGCTCGCGGCGGGCGGCACCGCCTACGCGGACGTCCGCACCATCGGCGACCCGGCGGACCCCGAGGCCCGCCGGACGGACTCGCTGACCGTCGCCGCGTCGGCCGCGCACTGGGGCCGCTCCTTCACCGCCGCACGGCTCGGCACGGGCAGGAAGGTCCCGGTGTGGGAACCGGTGACGACCTGGTGGAAGACGTCGGCGGCGGCCGCCGACCGGGCCATCGGCCTCAGCTGAGGTCCAGCTCGGGCGTGTACAGGTCGAGCCAGCGGGCGAGGTCCAGGGTGCGCTCCAGGCCGCGCCGGGCCCACTGACTGCCCACCGGTTCCTGCCGCTCGGCGGCCCGGCGGACGCGGTCCCGGTCGACCAGGTCGAAGACGCGGTGGGAGGGCCGGGAGAGCAGGTCCTTGGCCTGCTCCTGGAGCGCGCGGGCGTACCGCGGGTCCTGGGTGGACGGGTAGGGGCTCTTGACCCGGTCGTACACCGAGCGCGGCAGCACGTCCGCCCCGGCCTCCCGCAGCAGGCTCTTCTCCCGGCCGTCGAAGGACTTCAGCGCCCAGGGGGCGTTGTAGACGTACTCGACCAGCCGGTGGTCGCAGAACGGCACCCGGACCTCCAGGCCGACGGCCATGCTCATCCGGTCCTTGCGGTCCAGCAGGGCGCGGACGAAGCGGGTCAGGTGCAGATGGCTCATGCGCCGCATGCGGTACTCGAAGTCGCTCTCGCCCTCCAGCCGGTCGACCCGGGCGGCGGCGGCGCGGTAGCCGTCGGCGGCGTACCCCGCCAGGTCCAGCGACTTGGCGAGGTCGGGACGGAGCACGTCGGAGTCGTCGCCGAAGTGGCGGCCCATGTGCACCAGCCAGGGGAAGGTGTCGGCGGCGCGCGCCTCCTCGTCGAAGAACTGGAGGTAGCCGCCGAAGACCTCGTCGGCGGACTCGCCGGACAGGGCGACGGTGGACTTCTCGCGGACGGCGCGGAAGAGCAGCAGCAGCGAGGTGTCCATGTCGCCGAAGCCGGCGGGCAGGTCGCGGGCGCGGATCACCTGGTCGCGCAGGGCGGGGTCGGCGAGGGAGTCCGCGTCGAGCACGATGTCCCGGTGGTCGGTGCCGGCGTACCCGGCCACGTCGTGCACGAAGGGGGTGTCGGGGGTGCCGCGCAGTTCGTCGGCGACGAAGTGGTCCGCCTGGCCGACGAAGTCGACGGCGAAGCTGCGCACCTTCTCGCCGTGCTCGGCGAGCCGGCGGGCGGCGAGCGCGGTCATCACCGAGGAGTCGAGGCCGCCGGAGAGCAGGGTGCAGCGCGGTACGTCGGCGACGAGCTGCCGGCGCACGATGTCGTCCAGGAGGGTGCGCACGGTCGCGATCGTGGTGTCGCGGTCGTCGGTGTGCGGGCGGGTCTCCAGCCGCCAGTAGGCGCGGGTGGTGAGGCCGGAACGGTCCACGGTGACGACGGTGCCCGGTTCCACCTCGCGCATGCCGTCCCGGATCGCGTGCCCGGGCGTCTTGACCAGGACGAACAGTTCGCGCAGGCCGTCCAGTGAGACGCGGGGGCGGGCCAGCGGGTTGGCGAGGACCGCCTTGGGCTCGGAGCCGAAGAGGACGCCGTCGGGGGTCGGGTGGTAGTAGAAGGGCTTGATGCCCATACGGTCGCGGATCATGACGAGCTTGTCGTGGCGGCCGTCCCAGACGGCGAACGCGTACATGCCGTTGAGGCGTTCGGCGACCACGTCACCCCACTCGAGGTAGCCGTACAGGACGACCTCGGTGTCGGAGTCGGTGGTGAAGCGATGGCCGCGGCCCTGGAGTTCCCGGCGCAGCTCGGTGAAGTTGTACGCCTCCCCGGAGTAGACCAGGGCGACGGTCCCCCCGGGGGGCCCGCACGGACATCGGCTGACGGCCGCCGGGGAGATCGATGACGGCGAGCCGGCGGTGACCGAGCGCGGCGGGCCCCTCGGCCCAGGTGCCGCGGTCGTCCGGGCCCCGGCAGGCCATCGTCTCGGTCATCGCGTGCAAGGTGGGTGCCTCGGCGGTCAGCTCACGGTCGAAGGAGACCCATCCGGTGATGCCGCACATGCGCTACCTCCTGCCTCCGGCCCGCCCCGGGACCGCCGCCCGCCCGCACCCGCGGGCGGCCGGGGCCCGCGACCCAACCAGATGTATCGAGCACCTAGATGACGAGCCTCCGTCGGCGCTCGCGCGCGGTCAACGCGGCCGTCCGCCGGACGGCCGCTCCACCCCCGTGGTTCCGGCCGCGTTTTGCCTTCGCGAAATCCGGCGAGGCCCGCGTCGCCGGGCCGGCTCCGTCCGGAACCGGCCACGGGCAAAGACTTCTCCAAACACCCCGGAGGTTCACGCCTTCACGGTCACGAACCGCTCCAGCGTCGCGGTCAGTTCCGCCGGCTTCTCCAGGGGCAGCTCATGGCCCGCGTCCAGGATGCGCACCTCGGCGTCCGGGTAGGCCTTGGCCATCCGGAGCATCTGCCGCACCGGCAGCTGGACGTCGTGGTAGCCGTGCACCATCAGGGTGGGCACGCGGATCTCCCCGGCCCGGTCGAGCACGTCGAAGGCCCGCATGGCGCCGTACAGCGTCATGACGACCTCGCGCGGAGTACCGGCGGAGGCCCGGACGTGCTCGCGGATCTCCTCGCGCGGGTACCCGGGCGCGAAGGCCCGCTGGATGTTGGCCGCGACGAACAGCTTGAAGGGCACGAGGGTGGACGCCGCCATCAGCAGGCCCCGGCCGCGGCTGTACGCCATCCTGCCGATGGAGTTGACCAGCACCATCCGCTCCACCCGCGCGGGATGGGCGAGGGCGATGGTCTGCGCGATCATCCCGCCCATCGAGTGGCCGACCAGCACGAACCGCTCGACCTCCAGATGGTCGAGCAGGGCCAGGACGTCCTCGGCGAGCTCGGCGACCGTGCGCACCCCGGCGCCCGTGCTGTCCCCGTGACCGCGCAGGTCCAGGCGGATCACCCGGCGTCTGCCGGAGAAGTGCGCCGTCTGGTGGTCCCAGCGGTGCCGGTTCGCGGTCCAGCCGTGGACGAACACCAGGGGCGCGTCCGCCGCGTCGCGGGGCCCCTCGTCGTCGTACGTCAGGGCCGCTCCGTCGAGTTCGAGCTGCGGCATGGGGGCCTCCTGGGGCGCGGTACGGTCCGGTTACTGACGGGTACGGTAACGGTGCGCGGGGCACCGCGTCACCGGCGTGCGCCGGGGAGGGGCAGGGCGCCTTCGCCCCGGATTAGCCCGAATGCCGTAAAGGCGAATCGGCCCTATCGTCGTGTCATGGAGCACGCACTGAGTCCCGCAACCCTTGCCCGACTGCGGCGCCCGCGTCCCTACCCGGCGGTGTCCGTGCTGACCCCCACGCACCGCCGTGAACGCGGGAGCGGCCAGGATCCGGTCCGGCTGCGCAACGTCGTGGCCGAGGCCCGCAAGCGTCTGGAGTCCGATCCCGCGGTCAGCCGCGACCGGCGCGCCGACGTCGAGGCGCAACTCGACCGGGCGCTGTCGGAGGTGGACCTGACGCACGCCGAGGACGGCCTCGTCATCTTCGCCGCGCCGGGCGAGCACCAGGTGTGGTCGCTGGCCCGCACCGTCCCCGAACGCGTGGTGCTGTCGGACACCTTCCTCACCCGCAACCTGGTCGCCGCGCAGGCCGCGGAACGGCCCTTCTGGGTGCTGTCGGTCTCCGCCGACCGCGTCACGCTGTGGAGCGGCGGACCGGACCGCGTCGTCGAGGCGAACTCCGGTGACTTCCCGCTCGACCGCGCCCGGCCGAACTTCGACGCCGAACGCCAGATGCGCATCGGTGATTCACCGAGCACCTTCCGCGACGAGGGCACCCGGCAGTTCCTGCGGGAGGCGGACACCGCGATGACCGCGATCCTGCGCGAGCAGCCCCGTCCGCTGTACATCACCGGCGAACAGGCGGCGCTCTCCCTGATGGAGGAGGTCGGCAGCGTCGCCAGGTGCGGCGTGCACGTCCGCCACGGAGGTCTCGCGCACGGCGGGCCCGACGCCGTGTGGCAGGCCGTCGGCCCCGTCCTGGAGGCGGAGTCGACCAGGGGCACCTCGTCCGTGGTCCGCGAGCTGACCTCCGCGCGGGGGCACCGGAACTACGCGGCCGGTCTGGACGAGCTGTGGCAGAACGCCCGGGAAGGCCGGGTCCGGCTGCTCGCCGTGGAGGAGAACTACCGCGCCGTCGTCCGTGATTACGGCGAGCACCTGGTGCCGGCCGCGGCCGGCGACCTCGACGCCCGCGAGGACATCGTGGACGAGATCGTCGAGCAGTGCCTGGAGACCGGCGCCGAGGTGCGGTTCGTCCCCGACGGCACACTGAGCGACTCGGACGGCATCGCCGGCGTGCTGCGGTACTGAAGCCTCTGCCCCTGCCCCTGCCCCTGCCCCGCACGGACCCCGAGGCGTCCCCGAGGCGGCCCCGCCGGGCCACCCGGGGACGCCGTCTCCCGTCGGCGTACGCTACGGCGTGATCGTCGGCGGGAGGGAGTTCGCACATGGGTGACCTGCTGGGTGTGGCGGTACTGGGTGCCGGTCACATGGGCGCCGACCACATACGCCGTCTCGACCAAGTGGTCAGCGGCGCCAGGGTCGCGGCCGTGGCCGACCCCGACATCGAACGGGCGAAGGAGGCCGCGGCGGGCCTCACCGGCGTCACCGTGCACACCGATCACCTCGCCGCCCTGGACGCGCCCGGCGTGGCGGCCGTCCTCGTCGCCTCCCCCGGTCCGGCCCACGAGGAGGCGCTGCTCGCCTGTTTCGCGCGCGGGCTGCCGGTGCTGTGCGAGAAGCCCATGGTGCCGGACTCCGCCGGCGCACTGCGGGTCGTGGAGGCGGAGGCCGCACTCGGCCGGCGGCTCGCGCAGATCGGGTTCATGCGCCGCTACGACGCCGAGTACCGGCGACTGAAGGCACTCCTCGACGGGGGGCGCCTCGGCCGGCCGCTGATGCTGCACTGCACCCACCGCAACGTCTCCTCCCCCGCCCACTTCACCAGCGCCATGCTGGTCAACAGCTCCGTCTCGCACGAGATCGACGCGGCCCGCTGGCTGCTCGGGCAGGAGCTGACCGCGGTGACCGTGCTGCGGCCCGCCCCGTCCTCGGACGCTCCCGAGGGCCTGATAGATCCGCAGTTCGTGCTGTTGGAGTCCGAGCGGGGCGCGCTCGTCGACGTCGAGGTCTTCGTCAACAGCGGCTTCGGCTACCAGGTGCGCTGCGAGGCCGTGTGCGAGAGGGGCAGCGCCCGGATCGGCGACGAGCACACCATGGTGGTCACCACCAGGGGCGGCGCCGCGGAGGAGGTGGCGCAGGACTATCTCGTGCGGTTCGCCGGTGCCTACGACCGCGAGGTGCAGGCCTGGGTCGACGCGACCCGGCGCGGGGAGGTCACCGGACCGGGCGTCTGGGACGGCTACGCCGCGGCCGCCGTGGCGGAGGCGGGCGTGCGGTCCCTCGAAACGGGCGGCCGGGTCGCCGTCGATCTCGCTCCGCGTCCCCGCCCGCGCTAGGAGGGGAGGCCCGGGGGAGCCTCCCGCCCGGCGCTTCACACCCCGTCGAACAGGGCGCTCAGCCCCCGCTCCACCACGGCCGCCAGGTCCTCGTGCCCGGCCGGGACGAGCTCATAGGTCCGCAGCAGGAAGCGGCGCAGCGCCGAGGTCTGGAACTGCAGCAGGGCCAGTCCGTAGGGCGAGTGGAACTCCAGCACCGTCCGCGTGCCGCCGCACGGCCATATCTGCACGTCCCCGTGGCCGGCCGGGGCCCGCAGTCCCTGGTCGAGCAGGGCACGCGCGAAGATCCAGGTGAGCTCCTCACCGTCCAGGGCGGCCTCGGCGGGGAAGTCCACGAAGACGGCGAGCGGATCGGCGGCGGAGTAGCGAAGGGTGGCCGTCACCGGGACCTCCCGGTCCTCCGCGGTGATGAGCCGTGCGTGGGCGGGCTGTTCGATGCAGATGTCCATGCCTTAATGGAGTCTGTCGGGGCCCCTCGCATGGCGCCAAATCCGGTCAGAATTCGGCCGGTACCGGCCTTCGTCCAGGCGAGGGAACACATGAGCGTCGAACACCTGCGTGATCACCGCACGATGACCGTCGGCAAGGGGCAACTCCCGTAGGCCGTCTACGACTTCATTTGCGCAACGCCTACACCATTCGTACACGTGGAACGGTCCGGGAAGACTCTGGCATATGCCGGAAGCACCACCGTATCGTGTGTTGCCAAATCCCTTACGGGGCGTCGCGGGCTGTGCCACAGTCGTAACGGTCCCCGCCTGTCGTCCCTGGCCGTACCGTCCCCCTTCGGAGTCGTCATGCCGTCCCCAGTCTCCGCGGACCGCTCAGCCGCCCAGCCACCCGGACGCGGCTCGGTGGAGGCGTTGATCACCCAGGCGCGGCGCCTCAAGGGGGACGTGGACGCCGTACGGCGGGACACCAGGAGCGACGGTTCGGACCCGGAGGACCGCTGGCAGCGCGCCCTGTACGACCTCGCGCTGCACCAGCTGGACGATCTGGACGCGCACCTCGCCCAGTTGCGGGACGGCCCGGAGCCCGCTCCGGCCGAGCCCCCCGCTCCCCCGGCCGTCCGGCCGCCGGTCGGCGCCCCGCGCGGGTCCCTGCTCAGCCGCGTCGGCAGTGCGGAGTGGAACCTCCTGACGGACGAGGCCACCTGGTCCGGGGAGCTGTACCAGATCCTCGGCCGCGACCCGGCAGAACCCGCCCTCACCCTGGACGAGATGCCCTCCCTGGTCGTGGACGAGGACCGGCCGACGCTGACAGCGATGGTGACGGACTGCCTGGTCGACGGGAAGCCGATCGACGGCGAGTTCCGTGTCCTGCGGCCCGACACCACCGTGCGCACCGTGCACATGATGGGGGAGCCCGTACTCGGCGCCGACGGCGGCACCGCCTCGATGTGGGCCGTGCTGCGGGACGTCAGCGAACTGCGGCGCCGCCGGCGGGACGTGCGCGAGAGCCGCGACTCGCTGCGGCACCAGCGCCGGCAGGAGGAGACCGAGCAGCGGATCGCGACCGAGCTGCAGGAAGCCGTACTGCCGCCGGCCCGTGGCTCCCTGCGGCTCCCGCACCGGGCACCACCGGCCCTCGACCTCGCCGGCCACCGCCTGCCCGCGACGACCGGCCGGCTGATCGGCGGGGACTGGTACGACGCGCTGGACCTGTCCGACGGGCAGACCCTGCTCAGCGTCGGCGACCTCACCGGACAGGGGGTCGCCGTCGCCTCCGGCATGGCGACGCTGCTCGGCGCCGTACGCGGCATGGCGATGGCCGGCACCGAGCCGGGCCACCTGCTCGCCCTGCTCAACCAGTTACTGGACGCCACCGTGCAGCCGGTTCTCGGCAGCGCCCTGTGCTGCCGCTACCGGCCGGAGACCCGCACCCTGCTCTGGGCACAGGCAGGACACCCCGCCCCGCTGCTGTACCGCGACGGGACGGGGTGTGTGCTGGACGCGCCGGACGGTGTCCTGCTCGGCGCGACCACCGGAGCCGCCTACGGGCAGGCCGTCGAGCACCTCCGGGCCGGCGACCTCCTCCTGCTGTACACCGACGGGCTGGTGGCCGGGTGCCGCACGTCGGCGGCCGTGGACCGACTGCTCGGCCTCGCCCCACGGTTCGGCGCGGCGACCACCGCGCAGGACTGTGTACGGGCGGTCGTCGAGGAGTTCGGCGAGGCCGGGCGCGCCGACGACGGGTGTGTGCTCGTCGCCAGGGTCACCGGCTGAACCGGCACGCGGGCGCGCGAGAACACGGACGCGGATCGGTACGCGGGACGGACTTCGGGTTCAGGACTCCACGAGCGAAATCCCGAGACCGTGGCGCACAGGCCCGTTACGCCTGTGCGCTGTTGTCCTTGGACCGGGGCTTGGGCAGGGCGAGCCGGATCTCCTCCCGCAGTTCGTTGATCCTCGGGTAGCCGGCGTACTCCGCGGTCAGCCGGTACATCTCGCGCAGCCGGTCCCAGGTGCGCCGGGACGAGTTCGAGCCCATCGACATCAGCGCCAGCCGTGCGTAACGGTCGGCCTGCTCGGGGTCGTTGGCGATGAAGCAGGCCGACGCCATGGACAGATGGTCGAAGATCTTCGACCGCTCCCGTCCGTCCACGCGCAGGGCCAGGGCCTTCTCCGCGTAGTACTGGGCGTGCGTGGCCGCCGTCGGGTCGAACTCGGCCAGCGTGCGGTAGGCGAGGGCCTGCATGCCGTACAGGTCCTCGTCCTTGAAGGTCTGCATCCAGTCCGGTGGCTCCACGTCCTGCCGGTCGGAGACGAAGAGATCCTCCGCCCGGCCGAGAGTGCGGCGCATCGCCTGGCCCTTGCCCATCGACGCCTGCGCCCAGGCCTCGATGGTGTGGAACATCGCCTGTGTACGCGGCTGCAGGCGGTGGCCGGAGCCGGAGTGGGCGAGCTTCATCAGGTCCAGCGCGTCGTCCGGCCGGCCGAGGTGCACCATCTGGCGGGCCGCCCGCGACAGGGCCTCGCCGGCGCGCGGCCGGTCTCCCCCCTCGCGGGCGGCGTGGGCGGCGATGACGAAGTACTTCTGGGCCGTGGGCTCCAGGCCGACGTCGTGCGACATCCAGCCCGCGAGGACGGCGAGATTGGCGGCGACGCCCCACAGGCGCCGCTGGAGATGGGGTGGGTGGTGGTAGGCGAGCATGCCGCCCACCTCGTTCAGCTGGCCCACGACCGCCTTGCGCTGGAGCCCGCCTCCGCGGGCCGCGTCCCAGGCGCGGAACACCTCGACCGAACGCTCCAGTTCCTCGACCTCCTGCGATCCGATGGGGGCGGCCTCATAGCGGTCGAACCCAGCGGGGTCGGCGTGCAGGGGGTCGTCGAGGACGGGGGCGTCGGCCTTGAGGGCCGGGTCGGTGTGCAACCAGTCGTACATGGCGCTGCTGAGTGTGGATCCCGCGGCGAGCGCGGCACCCGCGCCCACCAAGCCGCGTCGGTTGAGCATGAGGTCCATTCCCGTGAATTCGGTGAGGACCGCGGCGGTCCGCTCGGGCGGCCACGGCACACCGTCGGGATGTTCCTCGATCCCGTCGCTCTGCCGTTTCCCCGCACGCCCGTGCCGTACCAGACCTAGGTCCTCGATGGTCACGACACGGCCGAGACGCTCGGTGAACAACGCCGCCAGCACCCGCGGCACGGGATCGCGCGGGATTTCTCCCGTGTCGATCCAACGCCGCACCCGGGAGGTGTCGGTCGACAGCTGGGGGTGGCCCATGGCCGCCGCCTGCCGGTTGACCAGTCTCGCGAGTTCACCCTTGGACCAGCCGGCCAGGCCGAACAGGTCCGCAAGGCGGGTGTTGGGTTGTCCGCTCACGTCAAGCCCCCAGGTTCTCGGCTGAGTTGACAGTAGCCCGCCGGAGGTTGCCGGGCGACTATTCGCCACGGTTCGCCAGGGTCCGCCAGATGGTGTGCCACTGGGCATCGGGTGTCAGGTAGGAATGCGCCACCCCGACCCGGTCGCCGCCCTCCCGACGGAGGGCGTACGGCGGTCCCCCAGCGGTTCCGCCAAGTGCGACGGGCACATTCCCCAGGGTGTTCCCGGGTGACCGGGCCGGGTTGTGCGCAAGGACTTACAGGCAGGCAACGCAGGCACACGAAGGGATCTGTATCTCCCATGTACGCAGCATCGTCCTCCGTGTCCGCCCCGCCCCGGCCGCTGCGCTCCCGCCCGGCGGGCGGCGGACCGTACCTCGACCCGGCGGTGCGGCCGGGCGGCCCCGTGCTCGGTGCGGGCCGGCCCCGGCGGGTGCCGGGCCAGCCCGGCTCCCAGCAGCTCAGCGGCAGACTGGATCTGTCCGGCCCCCAGGGCGCGCAGCTGCGCACCGCGATCGCCGCGGTGCACCGGATCTGTCCGGAGTTCGCGCCGGTGCAGGTGCTGAGGCGCAGCGGACGGTCCGTCCTGCTCGTCGGGACGACGGGGCGCAGCACGGCCGTCGCCAAGTGCCTGCTGGACCACTCGCCCGCCTGGGCCGAGCGGAGCCGCCACGAAATAGCGGTGTACCGCTCGTTCGTCCGGCACCGGCCTCCGGTCCGTGTGCCGAGGCTGATCGCGGCGGACCCGGACAACTGCACGCTGGTCATCGAGCGGACCCCCGGCCGGACGCTGGCACTTCAGCGGCATCCGCTGGAGGCCCCGCCCCGCGCGGACATCCGGGCCGCGCTCGGCGCCGTCTGCCGGGTGAACGCCTGGCGGCCCCCGGCGGGCACCTTCGACATGCCGCTGGACTACGCGGCCCGGATCTCCCGGTACCACGAACTGGGTCTGCTCACCGACCGGGACCTCGGCGATCTGCAGAAGCTGCTGCACGGCATCGCCCATGAGGTGGGCCGGCAGGGCATGCTCCAGTTCTGCCACGGCGACGCGCTGCTCTCGAACGTCCTGGTGTCACCGGCCGGTCCAGTGCTGGTGGACTGGGAGCACGCGGGCTGGTACCTGCCGGGCTACGACCTGGCCACGCTGTGGCTCGTCCTCGGGGACGCGCCGGTGGCCCGGCGGCAGATCAGCCAGATCGCCCAGTCGGCGGGTCCGGCCTCCCGGGACGCCTTCCTGGTGAACCTGATGCTGCTGCTCACCCGGGAGATCCGTACCTACGAGACGGCCGTGCAGCGTTCGATGCACGATACGGCCCCGGCGGCACCGGGCACGGCCCACCCGAGTGCTGCGCCGTCCGGCGAGGAACAGCGGCTGCTGCTCAGGCGGCTGCACGACGACTGCCAGATGGCCCGCCGGGCCGTCCGCGCGGCGGTCGGCACTCGCTGACGGGGACGACGGTTCCGCGGTGCGCCCGGAGCGGCGGCGCACCGCGGACCTTCGTGTGTCCGGGTCCGGCGCGAATCCGCGCGGGTACCGGCGAGGACCGGATCGCCGCGTCCACTGGTGTATGCCAGTGACGCTCCGCAGGCCCGGCCGCCGCCGCGACGAAACTCGCCGAGACCCGTCGTGACGTGGGAAATCGCTGTGCCGTAGGCATTATTGACGGATCGTCGGCAAGCGGGTAGCACTGACCCAGTTCGGCACCGCACGCCCCGCCACGCCCGCCCGTCACAGGAGGCCGCATTGCGAGGTCCCGCCACCGATCCCACGTCCACGCCCGGCCACAGACATCTGCGGCGGGCCGCCGGCCCGTTCGCCTCCGCGGCCCTGCTGCTGCCGCTGCTCGGCGCGGCACCGGCGCACGGCGCCACCGATTCCTCCGCCGACCGGTTGCAGCAGGCGTTCGCCACCGCCGCGGCCGACCACCACGTGCCGCAGAGCGTCCTGCTGGCCGTCTCCTATCTGCAGTCCCGCTGGGACGGGCACGGCGGGGCGCCCAGCGTCACCGGCGGGTACGGCCCCATGCACCTCACCGACGCCAGGGCCGCCGTGGCGACCACGGAGCACTTCACCGAGGGCACGGAGGACGCGCGGGGCGACACGGCACGCGCCGCCCGCCGGCCCCACGTCGAGGTGCCGGCCGAGTCGGCGGTGCCGGCCCGGCTGCGGACGCTGCGCAAGGCGGCGGAGCTGACCGGCATCCCGGCCGCGGACCTGCGCACCGACCCGGCCGCGAACGTGTCCGGCGGCGCCGCCCTGCTCGCCGCCGCGCAGAAGGAGCTCGGCGAGCCGCTGAGCGCCGACCCGGCGGACTGGTACGGGGCGGTGGCGCGCTTCTCGGGCGCCGACGACACGGCGACCGCCGCCGCGTACGCGGACGACGTGTACGACGTGCTGCGCTCGGGTGAGGAGCGCACCACGGACGACGGCCAGCAGGTCGCGCTGGCCGCCCGGCCGCGGCTGGTCCCCGACCGGGCCCAGCTGGGGCGGGCCGGGCTGCGCACCCTGCCGACGGACGGCGTCGAGTGCCCGAAGTCGGTGTCGTGCGAGTCGGTCCCGGCGCCCTACGCGCAGTTCGGGAACGACGACTACGGCAACCACGACCTGGGCGACCGCCCGGCGTCGCAGCGGATCAAGTACATCGTCGTCCATGACACGGAGGGCGCCTGGGACGGGGTGATGAACCTGATCCAGGACCCCACCTATGTGTCGTGGAACTACACCATCCGTTCCACCGACGGGCTGATCGCTCAGCACGTCAAGGCCAAGGACGTGGCCTGGCACGCGGGCAACTGGGACGTCAACGCCCGGTCCGTCGGCATCGAGCACGAGGGCTTTCTCGCCGACCCGGACGCCTGGTACACGGAGGCGATGTACCGGTCGTCGGCCCGGCTGGTGAAGTACCTCTCCCGGAAGTACGACATTCCGCTGGACCGGCAGCACATCCTGGGCCACGACAACGTGCCCGGGCCGACCACGTCCACCATCCCGGGGATGCACACGGACCCAGGCCCGTTCTGGGACTGGCGGCACTACTTCCAGCTGCTGGGCCACCCCTTCGAGCGGGCGGGCGGCAAGCGGTCCGGGCTGGTGACGATCCTGCCCGACTACGCGTCGAACCGGCCCGTCTACACGGGCTGCACCACCAAGGGCGAGCCCTGCACGGCGCACGGCTCCAGCGAGGTGCGGCTGTACTCGGACCACGACGTGAGCGCGCCCCTGATCAAGGACATCGGGCTGAAGACCGAGCCGACCGACGGGGTGAACGACCTGTCCTCACGGGTCTCCACCGGCCAGCAGTACGCGGTCGCCGACCGCTGGGGCGACTGGACGGCGATCTGGTACCTGGGGCAGAAGGCCTGGTTCCAGAACCCGCGCAAGGACCCGGCGGCGGTGTCCGCGAAGGGCCTGGTGGTGACCCCGAAGGACGGCCTGGCGAGCATCCCGGTCTACGGGCGCGCCTATCCGGAGAAGGAGGCCTACCCGGCGGGCGTCCCCGCCCAGTCGGTGGTGCCGCTGCCGTACTCGATCCCGGCCGGCCAGCGGTACGTGGTCGGTGACGAGATGCCGGGCGAGTACTACTACGCGGTCACCTTCACCACCGACTCGCACCGGGTCGTGGTGGGCGAGGACCTGTACTACGAGATCCAGTACGGCCACCGCGTCGGGTTCGTCCGGGCGGCGGACGTGACCTTGGAGGGCTCGGCCCGCTAGCGGGTCCGGTGTCTCAGCCCTGCTGGAAAAGCTCCGCCGGGAGCGGCTTCAGCAGGGCGTACAGGTCGTCGGTGATGGGGCGGTCCCAGGCGGCGATGGTCACGAGGACGCCGTCGCTGCGGTCGAACTGCACGCAGGAGATCCGGCTCTCGGACAGCTTCAGACGGCGCACGATGAGGAGGTTGTCGCCCTGGAGGACCGGCGTGTCCTCGGTCTCGACGACGGTGATCTCCTCGTCGTTCTCCAGGGCCAGCAGCAGCTGGCCCACCTCGAAGGGGATCTCGTCCTCGGCGACGTCGCGGGCCGGGGAGCCCTCCGGCAGGTTGCCGATGATCATCGCGGGGCCGCGGCCGCCGAACAGGTCGTAGCGCAGGAAGACGCCCTGGCAGGTGCCGTCTGGGGCGGGCAGCAGACCCGCGCCGAGGTTGCCCGGCCAGTCGCCCGGGTCCATGGCCAGCACGTCGAAGTCGGGTCCGGCGGGAGTGGCGCTGCGGCGGCGGAGGAACGACATGCGGCCATGGTACGTGCCCGGGCTCGGGTCGGTGACCTGCGGGCGCCGGGTGGCGCACCGGCGGGTGGCGGACGTCAGCCCAGGGGGCAGCTGGTGAGCAGGGTCGTCGCGTCCGCGCCGGCCGGCCGCGCCACCGTGTGGTCGGCGGGCGGGCGGCTGCCCGAGGTGATCCACCCTTCGAGGGCCGTGAACGCCGCGCGGTGGCAGGGCACGAGCGGGCGGAGCCGGCCGGGGAAGGCGTCGACCAGGGAGTCGGTGTGCGTGCCGTCCTCGATGCGGTAGTACCGCAGCAGGCCGCCGCGCCCGGACGCGTGAACCATGCGTGCGTAGACGTCGGAGTCCTCGCTGATCGGCAGGAGTACGTCGAGGGTGCCCTGGAGGGTGATCAGGGGTTTGCCGATGCGCCCGGTGAGGGCGATGCGGTCGACGGCGCGGTGGACGGCGGCCGGGCGGGCCGCGTAGTCGTAGTCGGCGTCGCAGGCGGGTGTGCCGGAGGCGCAGTACGGCGTGCCCGCCTCGGTGGCGCCGTCGTAGCCGGGGTCGACCTCCTCGCGGTAGATGCGCTGGGTGAGGTCCCAGTAGACCTGGTAGTGGTACGGCCACAGGAACTCGGAGCCGGCCGGGAAGCCCGCCCGCTGCAGGGCCGTCCGGGCCTCGGCGGCTCCGGGTCCGCCGGCGGCGTAGGCCGGGTAGTGGCGCAGCGCGGCCGGCAGGGAGGTCAGCAGGTTGGGGCCGTCGCCGCGCCAGAGGGTGCCCTCCCAGTCGACTCCGCCGTCGTACAGCTCGGGGTGGTTCTCCAGTTGCCAGCGCACGAGGTAGCCGCCGTTGGACATGCCGGTGGCGAGGGTGCGGGCCGGGGGCCGGTGGTAGCGCTGGGCGACGACGGCGCGGGCCGCGCGGGTGAGCTGGGTGAGGCGGGTGTTCCATTCGGCGATGGCGTCGCCGGGCCGGCGTCCGTCGCGGTGGAAGGCGGTGCCGGTGTTGCCCTTGTCGGTGGCGGCGTAGGCGTAGCCGCGGGCCAGCACCCAGTCGGCGATCGCGCGGTCGTTGGCGTACTGCTCGCGGTTGCCCGGGGTGCCGGCGACCACCAGGCCGCCGTTCCAGTGGTCGGGCAGCCGTACGACGAACTGGGAGTCGTGCTGCCAGCCGTGGTTGGTGTTGGTGGTGGAGGTGTCGGGGAAGTAGCCGTCGATCTGGATGCCGGGGACTCCGCTGGGCGTGGCCAGGTCCTTCGGGGTGAGGCCCGCGTAGTCGGCCGGGTCGGTGTGGCCGGAGGCCACGGTCCCGGCGGTGGTCAGCTCGTCCAGGCAGTCGGTCCGCTGGAGGGCGGCGCCGGGCACGCGGAGCCGCTCCTGGCCGGCGCAGTGGCCGGCCGGTGCCCCGGCTGCGGTGGGTGCCGCCGTGGCCGGGGTGACCAGGAGGGAGCAGGCGGCGGCGAGGGAGAGCGCGCCGAGCGCGGCACGCCGTGCCGGCCGTCCGAGTGGTGGGGTGCGGTGTGGGAGCATGCGGTGCCTCCGGCGGATCGGGTGTATGGGGACGCGCTGGAGGTTAGGGGCGTGGTGGTGGCGCCGGACATGTGTGGGGCCTCCATGATGGCGGCCCTCACAGCGTTGCCGGCCACCATGGCGACCCGTCGTCGGCTGACTTGCTGTCAGGGGCAGCCGCTGTCGGCGAGGGTGTAGTAGCCGGTGGGCGACTCCTTCAGGGTGTGGGTGACGAACGTGTTGTAGAGGCCCATGTTCTGGCGGGAGCCGACGGCGTAGGCGTAGCCGCCGCTGGTGGTGGCCCGTCCGGCCTGTACCTGGGCGTAGTTGCTCGCCGTCCAGCAGGCGGCGGTGCCGCCGTCGCCGGGGTCGGAGCCGCCCGGGTCGGTGGTGTCCAGGCCGAAGAAGCGGGCGATCCAGCGGCTGGAGCAGATGGAGTCGGGGAAGTAGGGGGCGCCGGTGGCACCGCACTGCTCGGTGCCGGTGCCGGGGTCGACCGGGGTGCCGTGGCCGATGCCGGGGACGCGGTCGACCTCGACGGCGACCGTGCCGTCGGCGGCCAGGTACTGGTCCTGCCGGGTGGCGTCCGATCCGATCGTGCGGGTGCGGGTGGGGGTCTGGGAGAGTCCGTGCAGGGCCGTCCACTGGTCGCGCAGTTCGGTGGCGTTGCGTGGTGCGACGGTGGTGTCCTGGTCGCCGTACCAGATGGCGGTGCGCGGCCAGGGTCCCTGGTACGACGGGTGGGCGTCACGTACGCGCCGGGCCCACGCGTCGGGGGTCAGGTCGACGCCGGGATTCATGCAGAGGTAGGGGCTGTTGTCCCTGGTGCAGTCGTAGGGCAGGCCGGCGACGACCGCGCCGGCGGTGAAGACGTCGGGGTAGGTGGCGAGCATGACCGAGGTCATGGCGCCGCCCGCGGACAGGCCGGTGACGTAGACCCGTCGGGGATCGGCGCCGTAGGCGGTGACGGCCTGACCCACCATCTGCCGGACGGAGAGGGCCTCGCCCTGGTCGCGCCGGTTGTCGGTGCTCTGGAACCAGTTGAAGCATTTGTTCGCGTTGTTGGCGGTGGTGGTCTCGGCGAGCACCAGCAGGAACCCGTCCTGGTCGGCGAGTTGCGGGAGCCCGGAGTTGTCGGCGTACACCTGGGCGCTCTGGGTGCAGCCGTGCAGGGCCACGACCACCGGTGGGTGCGCGGTGAGGGACGCGGGCCGGTACACGTACATGGTGAGGGCGCCCGGGTTGGACCCGAAGCCGCTCACCCGGGTGAGGGTGACGGAGGCGTGTGCCGTGGGCAGGGGGCCGGCGAGGGCGGTGCCGAGGACGACGGCCACGACGGCCAGGAGACGGGCCAGGAGGCGTCGCGGGCGGCGGGTGGATCGCCCGGGCGCGGTCGTCGGGGTGAGGGCTTCGCGGTGGGCTGCGGGTGGTGCCTTCGACGCGGAGGGCGGGCGCATGGCGGCTCCTTCGGTGGGCGCACGGTCCCGGCCGCTCCGGCGCGGGGGCGCCTGGAGCACCGGGCGTGGCGGAACCGTAGGTTCCCGCAGGGGGTGCCGCCATGGCGTGCGGCACCACAGCCACGGCCGGGCCGGTCGACTCCGGACGCATTGCGGGGTGCCGTGCGCTCTGCTACCGCCCGGCCCGGCCTCACTCCTCGGGCGCCCCCGGCGGCACCACCGCGACCGGGCTCGCCGCGTGCAGCAGCACGGCCTGGGTGACCGAGCCCATCATGCGGGCCGGGGCGAGCAGCCGTCGCCGGTGCCGGCCGACGACGACCAGCTCGGCGTCCTTGGAGGCGGCGACGAGGAGGCCCGCCGCGTCGCCGGGGAGCGCCTGCACGTCGGCACGGACCTCGGGGCGCCGCTTTCGGTGCGGGGCGAGGAAGCCCTCGGCGAGGGCACGGGTCTCGTTCTCGATCGCGTCCCGGTCGACCGGGGGCGGCACGAGCTGGCCGGGGGCGGACCACGTCTGCACCGGCCACGGGTAGGCGGCGATCACCTGGACCCGGGCGCCCCGCAGGGCGGCCTCGGTGAACGCGAAGGTGAGGACGGCGTCGTCGGGACTGTCGGCGTGCAGGCCCACGACCACCCGGGGCCCCGGCTCCTCGGCTTTGTCCCCGTGCACCTCACGGCCGGGTGCGGGGACGACGACCACCGGGCACTCGGCGTCCCGTGCGACGGCGAGGCCGTTGGAGCCGAGCAGCAGGCTGGCGAAGCCGCCGCGGCCCCGCGAGCCGAGGACCAGCAGCTCGGCATCCAGGCCGAGTTCGGGCAGGACGGCGCCCGGTACGCCCTCCAGGGCGACGTACTCGACGGCCGGCTCCCGCACGCGGCCCGCGAGCCGGGCGCGTACCTCGTCGAGCACCGGATCGCCCTCGGCCTCCGGTGGTGCGGCGACCAGCACGTCGGCCTGGCCCCAGGCGGCGTACTGCCGTACGTGCACCACCCGCAGCGGTGCCGCGCGGCGGCCGGCGGTCTCCAGGGCCCACTCCAGGGCCCGCAGGCTGTCCTCGGAACCGTCGACCGCGGCGATGACCGGCGCAGTGCTCATCCTTGCCCACCTCCGGAACACGACCTTCCCCTTGCTGGGGCCAGCCTCGCTCAGGCGTGGCCCCGGCAGGGCGCTGTCGGTCGCGTGTCCGGAAATCCGGCCGGAACACCCCTCGCTCAGGTCAGATCGAACTCGCCCTCACGCGCGCCGGAGACGAAGGCACCCCATTCGGCGGGGGTGAAGATCAGGGAAGGGCCTCCCGGACGGCCGCTGTTCCGCATGGCGATGAAGCCTTCGACGAAGGCGATCTGGACATCCCCCAGACCTCGGCTGCTGGACTGCCAGTCGGCCCTGCTGAGATCCAGCTCCGGCTTGTCCCAGCCTGTGAGCGGCTGCTGCTGGATGGTGCTCTCGGCCACGTCCGTGCTCCTCCCGGTTCGTCGTCCGCGGTCAGCCTAGCGACCGCTCTCGACGGCCGACAGGCCACGTTCCGGGGACCTTTCAGGAATCGGGGGGCTCGGATCCCACCAGCCACATGGAGAAGAACTGCGAGCCTCCGCCGTAGGCGTGGCCGAGCACCCTGCGCGCGCCGTCCACTTGGTGCGCCCCGGCCCGACCGCGGACCTGGAGGGCGGCCTCGGCGAAGCGGATCATCCCGGAGGCGCCGATGGGGTTGGTGGACAGCACGCCGCCCGACATGTTGACGGGCAGGTCGCCGTCGAGTGCGGTCACGCCGGACTCGGTGAGCTTCCAGCCCTCGCCCTCCTCCGCGAACCCGAGGTTCTCCAGCCACATGGGCTCGTACCAGGAGAAGGGCACGTACATCTCGACGGCGTCGATGTCCCGGCGCGGGTCGGTGATGCCGGCCTGCCGGTAGACGTCGGCGGCGCAGTCCTTGCCGGCCTGCGGGGAGACGAAGTCCTTGCCGGCGAACAGGGTGGGCTCGCTGCGCATGGCGCCGCCGAGCAGCCAGGCGGGCGGGCGGGGCGCCCGGGCGGCTCCGGCACCGTCGGTGAGGACCATGGCGCAGGCGCCGTCCGAGGACGGGCAGGTCTCGGAGTAGCGGATCGGGTCCCACAGCATGGGCGAGGCCTGGACCTTCTCCAGGGTGATGTCGTGTTCGTGGAGATGGGCCCAGGGGTTCTTGAGCGCGTTGCGCCGGTCCTTGTAGGCGACGAGGGAGCCGACGGTGTCGGGGGCGCCGCTGCGCCGCATGTACGCGCGCACGTGCGGGGCGAAGAATCCGCCGGCGCCGGCGAGCAGGGGCTGCTGGAAGGGGATGGGCAGGGACAGCCCCCACATGGCGTTCGACTCGGACTGTTTTTCGAAGGCGAGGGTGAGGACCGTGCCGTGGACGCGGGCGGCGACGAGGTTCGCGGCGACGAGCGCGGTGGACCCGCCGACGGAGCCGGCGGTGTGCACCCGCAGCATGGGTTTGCCGACCGCGCCGAGGGCGTCGGCGAGGTACAGCTCGGGCATCATCACGCCCTCGAAGAAGTCGGGCGCCTTGCCGATGACCACCGCGTCGACGTCGGCCCACGTCAACGCGGCGTCCTCCAGGGCACGGTGGGCGGCCTCGCGGACGAGTCCGGCGATCGACACGTCGCGGCGTGCCGCCACGTGCTTGGTCTGGCCGACGCCGGTGACGGCCACGGGTTCCTTGCTCATCGCGGATCCCCTTCGAGTACGGCGACCAGGTTCTGCTGGAGGCAGGGGCCTGAGGTGGCGTGGGCGAGGGCGCGGTCGGACTCGCCGCGGTGGACGGCGGCCGCGGCCTCGCCGATGCGCAGGAGCCCGGCGGCCATCACCGGGTTGGCGGCGAGCGCTCCGCCCGAGGGGTTGACGCGTACGTCGTCACCGAGGCGGAGGGCCTTGCGCAGGACGACCTCCTGCGAGGTGAACGGCGCGTGCAACTCGGCTGTGTCGACCGGTCGTTCGAAGGCCCCGGCGTGTTCCGCGGCCAGCCGGGCGGACGGCGAGTCGGTCAGGTCGCGGACGCCGAGCGCGTGGGCCTCGATGCGGTGGTCGATGCCCCGGATCCAGGCGGGACGCTCGCACAGTTCCCGGGCCTTCTCCCCCGCCGCGAGGACGACCGCCGCGGCGCCGTCGCCGATGGGCGGGCAGTCGCCGGTGCGCAGGGGCCGTACGACGTAGTCGCCCTGCGGGACACGGCCCTTGAGCTGGGCGTGGGGGTTGGCGCCCGCGTCGGCCCGGCTGCGGGCGCCGACGGCGGCGAGGGCGGGCTCGTCGGTGTGCCCGGCGTCGATGAGGGCCTGTGCCTGGAGGGCGGCGAGGGCCACGGCGTCGGGCCACAGGGGGGCGACGTAGTAGGGGTCGAGCTGGCGGGTCAGCACGTCACGGACCGAGCCGGGTGAGCACTTGCCGTAGGAGTACACGAGCGCGGTGTCGGCCTCCCCGGTGAGGAGCTTGGTCCAGGCCTCGTACAGCGCCCAGGCGCCGTCCATCTCGACGTGCGACTCGGAGATGGGCGGCCAGGCGCCCACCCCGTCGAGGGCGAGGGTGAAGGAGAAGGCCCGGCCGGCGAGGTAGTCGCTGGACCCGGAGCAGGTGAAGCCGATGTCGGCGGTCTTCAGTCCGGTCCGGTCCAGGACCTCGTGCAGGACCGGCAGGAGCATCTCGACCTCGGAGGACTCCTCGGTGGAGCGCCGGTGGTCGGTCTGGGCGAACGCGACGACGGCGATGTCCCGGGCGGCGCGGTGGTCGCTGGTCACAGCAGCTCCTTGTACGTCTCGTAGTCCGCGTCGGGCTCGCCGGTGGGCCGGTAGTGGTCGGGGTGGCGGGCGCCCTCGGTCCACACCGGTTCCACGCGCAGGCCCATGCGGACCTGGTCGTAGGGGATGCCGCCGATCCGGGCGTGCAGGGCGAGGTCGGCGCCGTCGAGGGCGATGTGTGCGTAGACGTAGGGCACGTCGATGTCGAGGTTCTTCGCCTTGATGTTGACGATGCAGTAGGTGGTGACCGTGCCGCGGGGGCCCACCTCCACCTGTTCGTGCGTGGCGAGTCCGCAGGTGGGGCAGGCGCCCCTGGGCGGGACGTACACCTTGCGGCAGGACGGGCAGCGTTCGCCGACGGTGCGCCGCCGGGCCAGGGCGCCGATGTAGGCGGTCTGGGCGCGGCCGGGCGAGTAGGTGTAGTCGAGGCGGGCGGGTGCGACGATCCCGGTGAGCGGGTCCGCGAAGACGCCGGAGTGCGTGCCGGGCCGCACGGGTTCGCCCTCGTACGGCTCGAAGCAGGCGATGTCGGTGATGGCGCCGGTGCGCTCGGCGGCCCAGCGGACGCGGACCCGCATGCCGGTGCGGACGGCGTCGGGGCCGGGGGCGTCGAGGGCGTGCAGCAGGGCGGTGTCGGCGCCGTCGAGCCGGACCAGGACCCAGGCGAACGGGGTGGCGAGGGGCTGGCCGCGGCGGGGTTCGTGGTTCCAGGCCCAGGTGGTGACGGTGCCCGTGGGGGCGACCTCCACCAGGTCGCGGAGTTCGTCGGCGGTGACGGGGTCGTACTCGACGGGCGGTACGAGGACACGGTCGTCGGTGGTGCGCACGCCGAGCACGACGCCTTCGCGCAGACCGGTGAGGAAGGCGCTCTGGACGGGGCCGAGGGAGCGGGTGAAGGGGAACTCGACGACGAGTGGAGCTTTGAGGACTTCGGGCATCGGGTGGCTCCTCGGGTCAGGCGCGCTTGTAGACGGGGGGCCGCTTCTCGGCGAACGCGCGGGCCCCTTCCTTGGCGTCGGCGGTGTCGAAGACGGGCCAGCCGCGGGCGAGTTCGGCGGCGAGCCCGTCGGCCTCCGTCATCTCGGCGGTCTCGTAGACGGACGCCTTGACGGCCTCCACGGCGAGCGGGCCGCAGGCGTTGATCAGCTCGGCGATCCGGAGGGCCTCGGCGAGCGCGGTGCCGTCGGGCACCACATGGCCGATCAGGCCGATGTCCGCGGCCTCCCGGGCGCTGTACGGCCGGCCGGTGAGCAGCATCTCCAGGGCGTGGGTGCGGGGGATCTGGCGCTGCAGCCGGACGGTGGAGCCGCCGATGGGGAAGAGTCCGCGCCGGACCTCGAAGAGGCCGAAGGTCGCGGACTCGCCGGCGACCCTGATGTCCGTACCCTGGAGGATCTCGGTGCCACCGGCGACGCAGTGTCCCTCGACGGCGGCGATGACCGGTTTGCGGGGGCGGTGGTGACGCAGCATCGCCTTCCAGTGCAGGTCGGGGTCGGCCTTGAGCCGGTCGCGGTGGTGCTCCCCCTGCATGCCGTCGCCGGCCAGCGCCTTCAGGTCCATTCCGGCGCAGAAGGCGGCGCCGGCCCCCGTGAGCACGATCGAGCGGATCGCGTCGTCCTCGTCGGCCTCGATCCAGCCGTCGTACAGGCCGACGAGCATCGGGAGCGAGAGCGCGTTCCTTGCGTCGGGCCTGTTCAGCGTGAGCACCAGTGTGGCGCCCTCGCGCCGCACGGTGAGGTGTTCCGTCCCGCCCATGGGCCATCTCCCCTCGGTGAGAACGAGAACAGGTTGCAGGAGGCGGGGGACCACTTCAAGGGTTTTCTGACAGTCAGTCAGATTTATTGGTGCGGGGCCTTCCCAGTTGCGGTCCCCTTTGCTCTGATGACCGGCGAACCGACGGATGCGCCTTTCTTGTCCGGGCTGCCGGGGTCAGGAGGAGCGGTGGAGTACAACCTTGCCGATCTGTTCGAGTCGGTCGTCGACGTGGTCCCGGACCGCGAGGCGCTCGTGTACCTCGACCACCCCGGCACGGGCGCGGAGCGCCGGCTGACCTACGCGGAGCTGGACGCCGCCGCCAACCGCGTCGCGCACCACCTCACGGACAGCGGCCTGCGGCCCGGGGAGCACCTCGGTCTGCACCTGTACAACGGGGTCGAGTACCTGCAGACGGTACTGGCCTGCCTCAAGGCCCGGATCGTCCCGGTCAACGTCAACTACCGGTACGTCGAGGAGGAGTTGGTCTACCTCTACCGGGACGCCGACCTCGTCGCGCTGGTCTTCGACGCGGAGTTCGAGGAGCGGGTGGCTGGCGCGCTGCCGCGCACTCCGGACCTGCGGCACCTGGTGCGCGTCGGCACGGGTGAGGCCCGGGTGCCCGGCGCGGCGCCCTTCGCCGACGCGGAGGCCGCCGGCTCGCCCGGGCGGGGCTTCCCGGCGCGGTCGGGGGACGACCAGTTCATCATCTACACGGGCGGCACCACGGGCATGCCCAAGGGGGTGATGTGGCGTCAGGAGGACCTGTTCTTCGCCGGGCTGGGGGGCGGGGCGCCGACCGGGGAGCCGGTGAAGACACCGGAGGAGCTGGCCCGGCGGGTGGCCGCGGGCGGCTCCGGGATCACCTTCTTCCCCACTCCCCCGCTGATGCACGGCACGTCGACCCTCACCGCGTTCATCGGGTTCAACTTCGGCCAGCGCGTCGTCCTGCACCGCAAGTTCGTGCCGGAGGAGGTGCTGCGGACCGTCGAACGGGAGAAGGTCACCAGCGTGTCCCTGGTCGGGGACGCGATGCTGCGGCCGCTGATCGACGCGCTGAACGGGCCGATGAAGGGCACCGACTGCTCCGCCCTGTTCAGCGTGTCCTCGTCGGGCGCCATCATGTCGGAGACGGTCCGCCGGCAGTTCCGTGAGCTGGTGCCGAGCGCCCTGCTGCTGAACAACTTCGGGTCCTCCGAGTCCGGTTTCAACGGGACGGCGACCGACGACTCCGGACCCGAGCGCGGCTTCCGCATCCGGGTCAACTCCCGCACGCTGGTGGTGGATCCGGCCACGCACGAGCCGGTCGCCGTCGGCGAGGTCGGCCGGGTCGCCCAGTGCGGCAACGTCCCGCTTGGCTACTACAACGACCCGCGGAAAACCGCCGAGACCTTCTTCGAGAAGGACGGGCGGCGCTGGGTCCTGCTGGGCGACATGGCGACGGTCGACGCGGACGGCGTGGTCACCGTGCTCGGCCGGGGCTCGCAGTGCATCAACACCGGGGGCGAGAAGGTGTACCCCGAGGAGATCGAGCAGGCGCTCAAGGCGCATCCGGACGTGTACGACGCGCTGGTCGCGGGCGTGCCGGACGCCACGTGGGGCAACCACGTGGCCGCCGTGGTACAGCTGCGCGAGGGAGCGCCTCGGCCGTCACTGGCGGACATCCAGAGCCACTGCCGTACCCGGCTGGCCGGGTACAAGATCCCCCGCCAGCTGGTGATCACCGAGCTGGTCCAGCGGTCACCGAGCGGCAAGGCGGACTACCGATGGGCACGGGAGGTGGCGGTCGCGGCCGACCTCCGGTAGCCGCGGAAACCGCCCCGCGGACCGCCGGCCGGGGTCAGCGGTCGAGGAAGTCCTCCAGGACGGCCAGGAAGTCCTCCGGTCGGCTCTCGTGCACCAGGTGACCGGCGTCGACGGTCACCAGCCGGGCGTCCGGGATCAGCTCCGCGAGGAGCGCCACCTGGTCCTGCGGGACGAGGCTGGTGGGACCGCCCCCGATCACCAGCGCCGGCATGGTGATCCGGTCCATGTGGTCCCACCACACCGGGTCGGGCGCGTTGCGCTGAGCGTCGGTCGCCCGCACCATCGCCCAGTCGAACGGCAGTTCACCGCCGGGGTGTTCGGCGGGCGGCCGGGGCGGGTCGAGCGGTACCGGGGCGCACACGTCCTCCAGCACCAGGCGCCGTACGGCCGCGGGGTGGCGCTGGGCCAGCAGGTACGCGACGAGGCCGCCCAGGGAGTGGCCGACGACGTCGGCCGTGCCGATTCCCAGGGCGGTCATGAGGGCACGGACGTCCTCGCTCATCGTCTCGGCCGTGTAGTCCCCGGCCCGGCCGCTGTGTCCGTGGCCGCGCAGGTCGGGGGCGTACACGCGGCGCGGTCGCGGTGGCGCCGCGAGCCGTTCGGCGATCCGCGTCCAGTCCGCGCCGTCGGCGCCCCGGCAGTGCAGCAGGACGACGGGCGCTGCGTCCGCCGGCCCCCAGGCGCGGCAGGCCAGCGTGATCCCGTTCGCCTCGACGGCGTACGGCGGCGCGGTGTCCATGCCGGCCAGGCTAGTCGTGCGGTCGGTGGCGTGGCGTCCGCTCTGCCGACGGCGGAGCGGCGGGCGCGGGCCCGTCCAGGAAGGCGAGGACGCGGGCGCGGAAGTGTTCCGGGTCGTCGAGCCAGGGGTAGTGGGCGGCGCCGGGCTGGACGGTCGTCTCGGCGTCCGGGAAGGCCCGCGCGGCCCGGCGGGCGAGGTCGGGGCGTGGTCCGCCGTCGAGTTCGCCCGCGTACACGAGGACCGGGGCGGTCAGTCCGGCCAGGGCGGCGCGGGTCTCGTCCGGGGTGAAGGCGCCGTCGGCGAAGTAGCGCTCCCCGGCCTCCTCGTTGGTCTGCGTCAGCTCGGCGTCCGTGTGGGCCCGTGCGGTGTCGTCCCAGCGGCCGTGGAAGAACGGCAGGAAGACGTCGTCGAACCCGGCCTCGCCCGCGAGCCAGGCCCGGAAGGCGGGGAAGGCGTCCGCGAACCACGGTTCGCCCTTGCGCAGTTCCGCCGCCACCAGCCGGTCCTCGGGGGTGGCCCGCAGGCCCAGGGCGGACGGGTTGGGGGTGATCAGCACGAGCCGCCGGATCCGGTGCGGCCGGCGGGCCGCGTAGAGCATGGCGAGAGCGGCGCCCGCCGAGTGGGCCAGCAGGTCCATGTGCTCCAGCCCCATGTGGGCGCGCCACAGCTCCACGTCCTCGACCATCCGGTCGCAGCGGTAGGTCTCGGGGTCCGCCGGCACCGCGGAGTCGCCCGTCCCCCGCAGGTCCAGCAGGGCCAGCCGGCGGTGCGCGGTCAGCCCACCCAGGTCGCCGAGGTAGGCGGAGGCACGCATGGGGCCGCCGGGCAGCACCGCGAGGGGTTCGCCCTCGCCGCGCAGGTGGTAGGCGAGCCGGGTGCCGTCGGTCGTCAGGAAGGTGGGCATGCCGCCGATCATCCGGGGCGGTGCCGTAAGCCGGCAACGCCTTTCCCTAAAACGAGGCGACGCGGCGGTCAGGGTGCCTGGTCGCGGAAGCGGTCGCGCAGGTCGCGCTTGAGGATCTTCCCGCTGGCGTTGCGCGGCAACTCGGGCACGAACAGCACCTTCTTGGGCGCCTTGAAGGCGGTGAGCCGCTCCTTCACATGGGTGATCAGCTGGTCCTCGGTCACCTCGCCGCGCGCGACGACGACCGCGGTGACGGCCTCGATCCACCGCTCGTCGGGCAGACCGATCACGGCGGCCTCGGCGACCGCCTCATGGGTGTACAGGGCGTCCTCGACCTGACGTGAGGCGACCAGCACGCCACCGGAGTTGATGACGTCCTTCACCCGGTCGACGATCGTGAGGTAGCCGTCGGCGTCGCGCACCGCGAGGTCGCCGGAGTGGAACCAGCCGTCCCGGAAGGCGTCGGCCGTCTCCTCGGGCCTGTCCCAGTAGCCCTCGCACAACTGCGGTGACCGGTAGACGACTTCGCCCGGCGTGCCGTCGGGCACGTCCGCGCCGTCGTCGTCGACCACCCGGGCGTCCACGAACAGCACGGTCCGGCCGCACGAGTCCAGCCGGCCCTCGTGCTCGCCGGGGCCGAGTACGGTGGCGAGCGGGCCGATCTCGCTCTGGCCGAAGCAGTTGTAGAAGGCGAGCTTCGGCAGGCGTTCCCGCAGCCGCTCCAGCACGGGCACCGGCATGATGGAGGCGCCGTAGTAGGCCTTGCGCAGGCCGCCGAGGTCGCGGGTGTCGAAGTCGGGCCGGCTCGCCAGGCCGATCCACACGGTCGGCGGTGCGAACAGGCTGTCCACGCGGCCGGATTCGATCAGGTCGAAGAGCCGGTCGCCGTCGGGCGCGTCCAGGAGGATGCTGGTCGCGCCGACGGCGAGATAGGGCAGCAGGAACACGTGCATCTGCGCCGAGTGGTACAGCGGCAGCGCGTGCACCGGCCGGTCCCCGGCGCTCAGGTCGAGGGCCGTGATGGCGCTCAGGTACTCGTGCACGAGGGCCCGGTGGGTCATCATCGCGCCCTTGGGCCGGGCGGTGGTGCCGGAGGTGTAGAGCAGCTGCACCAGGTCCTCGGTGCGCGGCTCGGGCCCGTCGTACGGCGCTGTGTCCGGCAGCCGGGCGAGCAGGGAGTCCTCGCTGTCCCGCAGCGGCAACCGCCGCACCCCGTCCGGAAGCCGTGCCGCGAGGCCCGGGTCGGTGAGCACGAGCGAGCTGCCGGACTGGCCGACGAGGTAGGCGAGGTCCTCGCCGGTGAGGTTCTGGTTGACCGGCACATGGACCAGGCCCGCGCGGGCGCAGGCGAGGAACCCGATCAGATAGGCGTCGGAGTTGTGGCCGTAGGCGCCGACGCGGTCGCCGGGCACGAGGCCCTCGGCGAGCAGCAGGGCGGCCGCGCGGGAGACGGCGTCGTCGAGTTCCTCGTAGGTCCATCTGCGCGTGCCGTACTCCACCGCGACGCGCGCCGGGGTGCGCCGGGCGCTGCGTCGCAGGACCCCGTCGACCGTGCTGCCGTGTCCCTGCATCATGACAGCCGATCCTCGGCCCACCGGCCGTACCGGTCAAGGACCGGGCCCCGGCGTTCGGGCCGGTCGCGCGCCGAGGGGCCACCGGGCGTGGCCCGTCCGCCCGGTGGCGCGCCGGTCACACCGGCCGGGTGCGGCCCTCCCAGTACGGCTCCCGCAGGCGCCGCTTGTACAGCTTGCCGTTGGGGTCGCGGGGCATCTCCTCGATGAAGTCGATGGTGCGCGGCCGTTTGTAGCCGGCCAGCCGGCCGGCGCAGTGCGCGAGCAGCGCGGCCGTCAGGTCCGGTCCCGGTTCGTGCCCGGGGGCCGGTTCGACGACGGCCTTGACCTCCTCGCCCCAGTCGTCGTGCGGGATGCCGAAGGCGGCGGCGTCGGCGACGGCCGGGTGGGCGAGGAGCGCGGATTCGATCTCGGCCGGGTAGATGTTCACCCCACCGGAGATGATCATGTCGATCTTGCGGTCGCGGAGGAAGAGGTAGCCGTCCTCGTCCAGGTAGCCGAGGTCGCCGACGGTGAAGTAGTCGCCGATGCGGTTCCTGCGGGTCTTGGCCTCGTCCCTGTGGTACTGGAAGCCGCCGGTGCTCATCTTCATGTAGACGGTGCCGAGTTCACCGGGCGGGAGCCGGTTGCCGTCGTCGTCGAAGACCGCGAGTTCGCTGATGGGCCAGGCCTTGCCGACGGTGCCGGGCTTCTTCAGCCAGTCCTCGGCGGTGGCGAAGGCGCCGCCGCCCTCGCTGGCCGCGTAGTACTCCTCCACGCAGTTCCCCCACCAGTCGATCATCGCGCGCTTGACGTGGTCGGGGCAGGGCGCGGCGCCGTGGATGGCGTGCCGCATGGCGGAGACGTCGTAGCGGGCCCTGACCTCGTCCGGGAGGGCCAGCAGCCGGTGGAACTGGGTCGGGACCATGTGGGTGTGGGTGCACCGGTGGGTGTCGATGAGCCGCAGCATGTCCTCGGGGGTCCACTTGTCCATCAGCACCAGGAGGTGGCCGATGTGCAGGGACGCTCCGGCGAACTGCAGGACGGCGGTGTGGTACAGCGGCGAGCAGACCAGGTGGACGTTGTCGTCGAACGGCCGGATGCCGAAGATGCCGAGGAATCCGCCGAGGTAGGCCTCCTCGGGCGTCCTGCCCGGCAGCGGGCGGCGGATGCCGCGCGGGCGTCCGGTCGTACCGGAGGTGTAGTTCATGACCCAGCCGAGTTCTCGTCCCTCCGGGGCCGACGCGGGCCGGCCGTCGAGGAGCCGGTCGTACGGCTGGAAGCCCTCGACCGTGCCGACCGCGTAGCGGTGGGCCGCGGGGAGGCGGGCCTCGTCGGCGGCGGCGCGGGCCGCGGCGGCGTACCGCTCGTGCGCGATGAGCACCTTGGCGCCGGAGTCGGCGACGATCCAGGCGATCTCGGGTCCGACCAGGTGGTGGTTGACGGGGACGAGGTAGAGGCCGGCCTGGCTGGCGGCCAGGTAGGCGGTGAGGAACTCGACGCCGTTGGGCAGGACGACGGCGAAGGCGTCGCCGCGTTCCAGGCCGGCCGCGCGCAGCCCGTGCACGAGCCGGTTGGCGGCGGAGTGCAGACGTCCGGCGGTCCACTCCTCGCCGTCGGGGTCGACGAGGACGGTGCGGTCGGGGTTCTGGGCCGCCTGTGCCCAGAACCCGGCGGGGGGTGTGCTCACGACTGGCCGCTCCTTCCGGCGATGCGGTTGATGCGGTCCACGGCCTGTTCGAAGCCGCGGGTGAGGTCGTCGAAGACGGCCTGGACGCTGCGTTCACTGGTCATCCGGCCGACGATCTGGCCGACGGGCGTGCCGAGCAGCGGCTCGACCTCGTACTTCTGGATGCGGGAGACGGCCTCGGCGACCAGCAGGCCCTGCAACGGCATGGGCAGGGTGCCGGGGCCGGCCGGGTCGTCCCAGGCGTCGGTCCACCCGGTGCGCAGCTGTCGTGCCGGTTTCCCGGTCAGGGCGCGGGAGCGGACGGTGTCCCCGGACCCGGCGGCGAGGAGTTTGCGGGTCAGGGCCGTCGAGTGCAGGTCGGCCTCCGTGGTGGTGAGCCAGAGGGAGCCCAGCCACACCCCTTGGGCGCCGAGGCTGAGGGCGGCCGCCACCTGCGGGCCGCTGCCGATGCCGCCCGCCGACAGCACGGGCAGCGGGTCCACGGCCTCCACGACCTCCGGGGTCAGCACCATGGAGGCGATCTCCCCGGTGTGGCCGCCGGCCTCGTAGCCCTGGGCCACGACGATGTCGATGCCCGCCTCCTGGTGCTTGCGGGCGTGCCGGGCGCTGCCGGCGAGCGCGGCGACGAGCACTCCGTGGTCGTGGGCGCGGGCGACGACGTCGGCGGGCGGGGAGCCGAGGGCGTTGGCGAGCAGCCTGATGGGGTGGTCGAAGGCGACGTCGAGCTGGCCGCGGGCGACCTGCTCCATCCACCCGGTGATGCGCCACCCTGACGCCTCTCCCTCGGCCAGCTCCGGCACGCCGTGCCGGGCCAGGGTGTCCCGTACGAACCGGCGGTGCCCTTCGGGGATCATCGCCTCCACGTCCGCTTCGCCGACGCCCTCCACCTTCTTGGCGGGCATGACCACGTCCAGCCCGTAGGGCCGCCCCTCGGCGTGCGCGTCGAGCCAGTCGAGATCGCGTGCGAGTTCGTCGGGGTCGGTGTAGCGGACCGCGCCGAGCACGCCGAAACCGCCGGCGCGGCTGATGGCCGCGGCGACGGCCGGGAACGGCGTGAAGCCGAAGACGGCGTGCTCGATTCCCAGGCGCTTGCTCAGCTCCGTCTGCATGGGCGCAGGATGCCGCAGCCGTCCGGTGGACGGAAGACCTTTCCTGATGGATCGTCAGATTCGGTGGGGACTGCCGGCACTCGGCCTTCCCCTGTCGGCGCGGCGGGGGCGGCCCCCGGGTCCGACGCGCGACTCGCATGTTTGACGGAACCTGTGGACTTTTGACGCATGGTAATCAGCCATTCACACCACCGACGGGAACCCGGGCGGTTCCGGCGCCGCGCTCGGAATGGCGTGAGGTGTTCCGAAATCACCGGACAAGAAGCCCCGCCGTTCGCATCGTCCTGCGGCTTTTTTTCGTCAACTCCCCGGTATTTCGGGAGTATTTCAGCGGTGAGTTGTCTCACAGCCGGAGCGTGCCGCCTGCCCTAGAGTCGGCGCCCGGTCGACGATCTTGTCGGTCGGAGGGACAACCAGAAGGAGGGCACCATGCCGGAAAACCTGGTCAACAGCCTGGTCCTGGACGATGCGGCGGTGGAGAAGTTCTCGAACCTGCTGCAGGACGAGGGCGTCATGCAGGCCGGCTTCGTGATCCACGAGTCCAACAACCTCGTGCCGCAGGAGCCCGCGCCGAGCCGCGACTGACCAGCGTAAGTCGTTGCGGCGGCCCCAGGTCGCCGCAACGGCCTGGCCGGACTCCTCCGAACGCACGCACGGAGTGTGTCCTGTGGCGCTTCCGACCCGGCGGTACTCCGCGCGGGCGGGCCGCGTGTACTTCACGACGCAGGCCGGGACCGAACGAGGAAGCCTCTGTATGCACCGGATGACTTCAAGCCTTCGCACCACGTCGCTCGCGGACACTCTGGCCACGGCCCGTCAGGTGGCGGACCAGTTGGGGATCACCCGGGTCACCGACACCACGTGGCTGGACCGCATCGGCATCCCGGTGTTCTCCAGTATCCGGCCCGGCGCGATGCCGGCATCGCTGTGCGTGAACGCGGGCAAAGGCGTCCACCCGGACGAGGCGCGGGTGGGAGCCTATATGGAGGCCATCGAGTTCGCGCTGGCCGAGTACCGCCACACCCACCTGGACGTGGTGATGTCGACGCCCGGCGAGGTCGCCTCGCAGGCGGGAACATCCTTCCGGTTCGTGGACCTGTGCCCGCAGCTGGGCCGCAAGGTGGAGGCCGACGGCCCGCTCGCCTGCGTCGAGGCGCACGACGTGGTGACCGGCCGGCCCGTTCTCGTGCCGGCCGAGCTGGTCTTCTCCCCGTACCCGGAGAACCCCGGTCAGGTCATCTTCGGGACCAGCACGAACGGGCTCGCCTCCGGCAACTCGGTGCTGGAGGCCACCGTCCACGGCCTCGCGGAGTTGATGGAGCGCGACGTGCAGGCGCTCAACCACTTCCGTGACGCGTCCCGGCTCATCGACTTCGACGTGCCCGCTCCCGACCTGGACCAGTTGCGCTCCCGGGTCGCGGCGGCCGGATTGCGGGCCGAAGTCCGCTACACCGCCAGTGAGTTCGGGCTGCCCTACGTCCAGGGCTTCATCATGGAGCCCACGGACGACGACCCGATCGCGATCTCGGTCGGATCCGGCCTGCACCCGATCAAGGAGATCGCCGCGGTCAGAGCGCTGGCCGAGGCCGCCCAGTCCCGCCTGTCCTACATCCACGGCGGTCGCGACGACCTGATCGAACGGTTCGACTACTTCGCCGGAGAAGGCGCGGACAAGGAACGGGCCGCCGAGCGGGAACTGCGCCGCCGGGTCACCGATGCCGGCCGTAGCATCGCCTACTCCGAGATCCCCAGCGCGGACGGGATCACCTCCGTCGAGGAGGCGATGGCCGACATGCTCGCCTCGCTGGCCGCATGCGGAGTGGAGCAGGTGCTGCGTGTGGTGTTGTCACGCCCGGAGTCCCCGCTGGCCGTCGTGAAGATCATCGCCCCGAAGCTGGAGTCGTTCCAGCCCAACCTCAAGCGGGTCGGCCCGCGCCTTGTGCACATGATGGACCAACCTGAGGAGCAGGCGTGAACACCTCATCGGTGTCCTTGTTCGTGGGACCCACCGGCTGGGGCATGGACGCCACCCTGTGGGCGGACGCGGGGGTGACCCTGCGCCCGCCGGCCCGGCGCGGGGACATCGACGCCCTGCGGTCCGTCGAGCCGGGCATCCTGGCCATCGCCGACGGTACCTTCCACAGCTATCCGGCGGTGGGTCACGCCGAGATCCGTACCGCCCTCGCCGAGGGCTGGCAGATCTGGGGCCTGTGTTCGATGGGCGCCATCCGCGCCGCCGAGATGCACACCCTGGGCATGCGCGGGTTCGGCGAGGTCTTCGAGGCCTATGCCGAAGACCCCGACCTCGACGACGACGAGGTCGCCCTGATGCACAGCAGCGAACCACCGTTCCGGCCCATGTCGGAGCCCATGTTCCACATCCGTCGCTTCCTCGCCGACCTCACCGGCCGTCAACTGCTCGCCGAGGAGCAGACGGCCGCGATCGTGGACGATCTCAAGCAACGCTGGTACGCCGACCGCACCCTGGGAGCTCTCAAGAACGCCCTCACCGAACGCGGCGGCCTGCCCGCGGCAGTCGTGCGGGCCGAGCTGGCGAACTTCGATGCCTTTCGGACCAAGCAGCACGACCTTCTTCGTTTCCTCAAGGAGCAGCCGTGGCAGCCGACAGTCTGATGACCTCGCCCGCCCGCGCGGCGGAACTGTGGCGAGCGCTCGGCGGCACCCCGTTCCTCGCGGACACCTTCGAGCCGCGGACCCTGCTCAGCCTGGCCGCGGCCACTCGCCGACGAGCGGCCCCTCATGCCTTCCCGACGCTGGCCGACTACCTCGACCCGGCGAAGGCCGCCGACGTCTTCCGCGACCATGCCCGCTGCCGGACCGAGGGCATCGAGTCCGAACCCCTCGAAAACCCCGCGCTGCTCCGGCAGCTCGACGAAGCCACCGGGAGAATCACCGACCGCATACCCTCGTGGGCACCGCTGTTCCGGATTCCCATCCGCTACCGCCACATGCCCGGGACCCACATCAGCGCCACCACGGCCCTCATTCCGCAGACCGTCTTCCTGGGCACCCCGGCGTTCGCTCACGACCGCCTGCTGGAAGAAACCCTCATCCATGAGCACGCCCACGTATGGCTGACCTTCGTCTCCGAACTGTGCGATCTCCAGGCGGACGGTTCGCTGACCCGGTTCACCCTGCCCTCCGGCACCGCGGGCAAGTCGCTGCGAGGAGTGCTGCTGGCCGGCCACTTCGCGGCCGCGGCCGCCCGCTACTTCCTCCGTCCCGGCGCCGACGCCACCTCACACCGGCGCGGTGCGGAACTCGCCGACTACCTCGGCGGCTGTGTCACCACCGCCGCCGACCATCCCGAGCTCACTCCGGTGGGACGCCTCGTCCACGCCGACCTTGCCGCCGCCCGGGAGCTACACATCCACTCCGTTCCCGGGAAAGAGACCGCAGCTTCCTGATGCAAGATTCCATCACCACACCCCCCGCCACCACCATGGACGAGAACCGGCTGGGGCGGGCGTTCCACGCCGTGCAGGGCGCGGCCTTCCTCAACGGCGTCGGCACGCGCTGCGGACAACTCGCGGTCGCCTGGTGGTCGCTGGACCAGACCGGCAGCGCCGCCACCTTCGCCGCGTTCGTGGCGGCCGGCTCGGGCGCCGAGATCCTCGCCCGTGGACTGCTGGGCTGGCTGGGCGACACCTACCGGCCCGACCGGCTCATCGCCGCCTGCTATCTGATCAGCACCCTGTTGATCGCCGGGCTGACCGGACTGTACGCCGGCGACCTCTACCATCCGGCGGCCTTGGCCGTGGGCCTCGCCGTGATCGGCGTGTGCAACGGTGTGCGCGAGCCGTTGCAGACCACTGTGGTGCGCTCGCTGGTGCCGGTCCCGCTGGTGGAGACGGCGATGCGGCGCCGCGGCAGCGTCATGGCACTGGCTTCGGTGCTGGGGCCGATCGTGGCCAGCGTGCTGCTGGGCTTCGTCGGCACCGGAGCCACTCTCGCCATCAACACCGCCGCGGTGGCCGGCAGCTTTCTGCTCATGACCGGCGCCTCTGCCACCGCGGACGCGCCCGACGACGCACCGGGCGCGGAGAGGACGAAGCAGCCTCCCCTGTCGACGTGGTACCGGAGCACCCTCGACGGCTGGCAGGCCATCTACCGGATCCGGTCCGAGTTCCAGCTCGCCATGCTGGCTCTCGCCGTCAACCTCGCGCTCTTCCCCGTCTTCGCCGTCCTGCTGCCCGCGCTCACCCGCCGTTCCTTCCCCGACGACACCTGGCTGATCGGAGTCGCCGAGGCCGCGTTCGGCGTGGGACTGCTGCTGGGCAGCACCGGGCCGGTCGCCCGCCGCACGCGAGGCAGGACCACCCGCTTCACCACGGTGATGGCCGGCTTCACCATCACCGGGCTCTCGATTCTCGCCGGCGGGATCGCCGCCGCCTCGATCACCGACCACCCCGTCGTCCTGGCCGCGGCACTCGCCGTCAGCTTCCTCATCGGTGGTGTCGGCCTCATCATGATCACGGTCACCAACTCCACCGTGCGGGTTCTGGCCACTCCCGCCGGCATGCGCAACCGCGTCACCGCCAGCGTCGCCTTCCTGTCCGGCCTGGCCATTCCGATCGGCAACCTGCTCGGCGGATTCCTCGCCGAACACCTCGGTGAGGGACCCGGCATGGCCGTGCTCGGCGCGGCGATCCTCGCCGCGACCGCCGTCGGCGCCTTCAGCCCCGACCTGCGCACCGTCCTGACACTGCCCGACGACGGCATCCCGGACGCCTACGCCCGGCTGTACCCGCACGCCTTCCCCCAGGAGGAAGCCCTATGACCACCGCCCCCGCGGACCCCTCGGCCATCCGCTTCCCGGAGGTCCCCGCCGACTTCTGGGAACAGGCCCTCCAGGCCACCGCCGACTGCACCCGTCCCGCCGTCCTCCCGGTTCCCGACCCCTCCGGCCGCCTGTTCCGCATGGAGGACGTCCTCGAACTCGGCGCCAACATCCTCAACGCCGGCGACGTGTCCGTGAACGTCGACGGGGTGCTCCTCAAGAACCCCGAACTGCCCGGCACCCCGCCGACGAACGTCGCGGAATTCGAGCGGTACCTCGCCGAGCTGGCAGCACGGAACCAGGCCGAGGCCGTCACCTACACCCGTGACTACTGCCTGCGGCACTCCGACCGCGTAGCGATGATGACGCGCTCGTTCATCAGCGGCTTCGTGGACCGCCGAGGGATCCCCGCACCGGGTATCAACGTCGTCTACATCGCGGGGCACTACCAGGAGACCTGGATCGGTCTGCACAACGACTGGTGCAACACCTTCCTCGTGCCGGTGCACGGGCGAAAGAAGATCATGCTCTGGGAGCCGGGCTACTTCGCCGACAAGGGGCTGGAGGAGAAGGCCGCCTTCAACGGGATCTGCTTCGGTCACGTCGACGTCGCCCCCTACGCGGCCGATGCCCTGGTCCTCGAGGCCGCGCCCGGCGAAATCCTCTTCATCCCCGAGAACTGGTGGCACTACAACCAGCTGCCCTCCGCGGAGACCAGTCTCGCCCTGTCCATCGGCGTGTTCAGCAACGGCACACCCGCCGCGGCGTTCCAGCCGGCCATCAAGGCCGCGCTCCAGATGCCGCAGTTCAATGAGCGCGCCGAGTCGCATCCCCGCCTGCCCGGCGGTGTCCTCACGTCGTTGGCCGACGTCGAACTGCCCGCCCACGCCGAAGCCCTCCTGCAGGCCGTTCGCGACAGCCTCACGGTGCACCATCTCGCCCGCTCCACTTCCAGTGGCGTCATCGGCGGTGGCGGAGCACTCCGCGAAGCGCCCGAACTGACAGCGGACAGCGTCCTGCGCGGTCGCGCGGACAGCCCGGTCGTCCTGTTGCGCGCGGGCGACGGTACGGGCCTGCTGTTCGTCCTCGGCGGGATGAGCCGCCAGCCCGACGCCGCCCACGTCACCCACCTGGTGGAACACCTCACCGCGGGCAGGCCCTTCCGCCTGGAACAGGCGATCGCCCGACCCGAGCACGCCCAGGCCGTCACCGCCCTCGCCCGATCGCTGTACGAACGGGGAGTGGCCGACCTGGTCGGGGGGCAGGACGTCGTCGGCTGACGGACCGTCCGACGCGACGACGGCAGTCGCACGCCTCGTTGACACGGCGCCCGCCTGACCGGAAAGTTTCACCGTGCAGGGCAAGCCCCGAAAGATACTTTCAGACGGGAGGCCGCGCGATGGCGGAGGACCTGACAGGCGGACGGGCGGACGGCATGACACGTCGTCAGATCATGGCGGGAGGACTCGCGTCCGGCGGCGCGCTGGCCCTGGCCGCGCTTCCCGCGGGCCCCGCGGCCGCGACTCCCGCCCGGGGGCGCCCGACGCTGCACCACGGCTCGCCCGAACACGCCGGGCTGCTCCCCGCCCATCTGCGGCAACTCGTCGTGGACGCGGAGACGTTCCTCGGCCCCTCCCCCAAGCATCCGTGGTACGCCGGTGCCGTCCTGCTGGCGGGGCGCGGCGGGACCGTCGCCCTGCACGAGCCGATCGGGTCGGCGGTGCGCTACGCGTCGTACGACGAGAAGACCGACACCGGCGTCGAGTTCCCGCCCGACCAGCGGCTCGCGACGACCCGGGACACCGTCTTCGACCTGGCCTCCGTCTCCAAGCTGTTCACCTCGCTCCTCGCGGTGCAGCAGATCGAGCGGGGCGCGCTGGAGCTAGAGGGGAAGGTCGCGGCGTACGTCCCGGAGTTCGGCGCCGCCGGCAAGCAGGACGTGACCGTCCGTCAGCTGCTGACGCACACGTCGGGATTCCGCGCGTGGATCCCGCTCTACGAGGCGCCGACGCACGAAGAAAAGCTGCGGCGGATCTACGCCGAGGCGCCGCAGAACCCGCCCGGCAGCACGTACCTCTACTCGGACCTGAACATGATCTCCCTCCAGCTGGTGCTGGAGCGGATCACCGGCCGCACCCTGGACGTGCTCCTGCACGAGGAGATCACCGGGCCGCTGGACCTGCGCAGCACGCGCTACAACCCGCCCGCCTCCTGGAAGCCGCGGATCGCCGCCACCGAGGACGCGCGCAGACCCTGGTCCGGCCTGGACCGCGGGCTGGTGTGGGGCGAGGTGCACGACGAGAACGCGTACAGCCTCGGCGGGGTGGCGGGGCACGCCGGGGTCTTCTCGTGCGCGTGGGACCTCGCCGTCCTGGGCCGTACGCTGCTCAACGGCGGCTCCTACGGCCGGACCCGCGTGCTGCGGCCGGAGTCGGTGCGGTTGATGTTCACCGACTTCAACACCGCCTTCCCGGGCGACGAGCACGGCCTCGGCTTCGAGCTCTACCAGCACTGGTACATGGGCGCGCTGGCCACCCCGCGCACGGCCGGCCACACCGGCTTCACCGGCACCTCGCTCGTGCTCGATCCCACGACCGACTCCTTCCTGGTCGTCCTCGGCAACTCGGTGCACCCGGTGCGCACGTGGCGGTCCGGGTCCGCGCCACGCGTCGCCGCCGGGAACCACCTGGCCCGCGCGGTCCCGGTCCGGCCGGCGCGGGGCCGTACGGCATGGTTCTCGGGCATGGCGAGCGGCACGTCCGCGACGCTCGCCCTCCCGGCGCTGGACACCTCCCCCGGCACGGCCCGGCTGCGCTGCGCCCTGTGGTGGGACACCGAGCCCGCGTCCGACGCCCTGGTACTGGAGTCCACCACGGACGGCGGCACCACCTGGACGCCTGTCCCGTTCACCAGTTCCCGCCGCGGCGAGGACGCCGAGGACCATCCGTCGGGCGCGGTCACGGGCTGGTCGGGGCGCGTCTGGCACCGGGTGACCGCGTCCGTCCCGGCGGACCCGCGCCTGACGCTGCGGTGGCGGTACACCACCGACCGGTCGTACGTCGGCCGGGGCGCCTACGTCGACGCCCTGCGCGTGGAGGCGGGCCGGGCGGTGCTGTTCGACGGGGCGCGTCCGGCGGACACGGCGCGCATCACGGCCGCCGGCTGGGAGCCGTCGGCCGACTGAACGGCCGGGGAGGGGCGGTCAGTCCCGCTCCAGCACGGCCATCGCCGCGTTGTGTCCCGGCACTCCGCTCACCCCTCCTCCGCGTACGGCGCCCGCGCCGCACAGCAGGACGTTGGCGTGGGCGGTCTCCACGCCCCAACGGCCGGTGTCCTGCTGGGCGAACGGCCAGGACAGCGCCCGGTGGAAGATGTTGCCGCCGGGCAGCCGCAGGTCCCGTTCGAGGTCGAGCGGGGTCTTCGCCTCGATGCAGGGCCGGCCGTCGGCGTCGGTGGCCAGGCAGTCCGCGAGCGGTTCGGCGAGGTGGGCGTCGAGCTGGGCGAGGGTGGACTTCAGCAGTTCCTCGCGGACGCCGTCGTTGTCCCGGTCGAAGAGCCTGGCCGGGGTGTGCAGGCCGAAGAGCGTGAGCGTCTGGTAGCCGCGCCCGGCGAGTTCGGGGCCGAGGATGGTCGGGTCGGTCAGGGAGTGGCAGTAGATCTCCGAGGGCGGCGCGGCGGGCAGTTCACCGGCGGCGGCCTGGGCGTGGGCGGTGGCCAGCTGCCGGTAACCCTCGGCGATGTGGAAGGTGCCGGCGAACGCCTCGCGGGGGTCGGTGTCCGGGTCGCGCAGCTTCGGCAGCCGCGTCAGCAGCATGTTGACCTTGAGCTGGGCGCCCTCGGCCGGCTCGGGCGCCGCGCCACCGGTCAGGACGGCCAGCTCCTGCGGGGAGGCGTTCACCAGGACGTCGCGGGCGACGGCGACGCCCTCGCCGTCGGCGGTGCGGAAGGTCACCTCGGCGGTGCGTCCGTCGGTGTCGATCCGGATCGCCTCGTGACCGGTGGCGATGACGGCGCCCGCCGAGCGGGCGGCCGTAGCGAGTGCGTCGGTGAGGGCACCCATGCCGCCGACGGGCACGTCCCAGTCGCCGGTGCCGCCGCCGATGACGTGGTAGAGGAAGCAGCGGTTCTGGGCCAGGGAGGGGTCGTGGGCGTCGGCGAAGGTGCCGATCAGCGCGTCGGTGAGGACCACGCCCCGGACCAGGTCGTCGGCGAAGTTCTCCTCCACGGCGACCCCGATCGGTTCCTCGAACAGGGTCCGCCACGCGCTGTCGTCGTCGATGCGCCGGCGCAGTTCGTCGCGGGTGGGCAGCGGCTCGGTGAGGGTCGGGAAGACGCGCTGGGCGACCCGGGCGGTCATGCCGTAGAAGCGCTGCCAGGCCTCGAACTCGCGCTCGCCGCCCGTCAGCCGGGCGAAGGCCTCCCGGGTGCGCTGCTCGCCCCCGCCGACGAGGAGCCCGGTGGGCCGCCCCTCCCGTTCCACCGGGGTGTAGGAGGAGATGGTGCGGGAGCTCAGGCGGAGGTCCAGCCCGAGGTCGCGCAGGATCTTCCGCGGGAGCAGGCTCACCAGGTACGAGTAGCGCGACAGGCGTGCTTCGACACCGGCGAAGGGGCGGGTGGAGACGGCGGCGCCGCCGGTGTGGTCCAGGCGCTCCAGCACCAGCACCGAGCGGCCGGCCCGGGCCAGGTAGGCGGCGGCGACCAGTCCGTTGTGGCCACCGCCCACGATGACGGCGTCGTACGCGTGGGTTCCCTCGTCAGCAGGCATGGTTCTTCGTAACACGCGATGATCCACGGCGACCAGAGGCGGGTCCGGGCGGGTGGGCCGGGGCCCTTCCCGGACTCGCCGCGGCCGGCGTCCGTCAGGCGCCGTTCGAGGGGAGGTGGTGGCGGCGTACCGCGACGCCGCGGCACACGTCTCCGGTCTCCGGGGTGCGGCCGAGGCGTCTGAGACAGTGGGCCTCGTCGTCGCGGGCCGCGAGGGTGTCCGGATGGTCCGGGCCGAGGATCCGCTCACGGGTGGCGGCGACCCGCCGGTACTCGCCGAGGGCGTCCGCCCAGCGGCCCAACCAGCCGAGGGCGACGGCCACCTCGCGGCGGCTGACCAGCGTGTCGGGATGGTCCGCGCCCAGCACCCGCTCCCGCAGCGCCCACACGTCGCGGGCCTCGCTCAGCGCGTCCTCCCGGTGTCCCAGCCGGCCGAGGTGGACGCCGAGACCGTGCCGGGCGCGCAGGGTCTCGGGGTGGGTGGGGCCCTGCACCCGGGTGCGGTCCGCGATCAGGTCGCGGTAGACGTCGAGGGCGTCCGCGCTGCGCCCGAGCCGGCCGAGGCTGAGCGCGGTCTCGTAGCGGGCGGCGAGGGTGTCGGGATGGTCGGCGCCGAGTACCCGCGCCCTGGTCCGGGCGACCTCCCGGTAGGTGTGCAGGGCCTCCTCCCAGCGGCCGGACTGGCCCAGCGCGTGGGCGACCTCGCAGCGGGAGGCCAGTGTGTCGGGATGGTCCGGGCCGAGCAGCCGGGTCCGGGCGGCGGCCACCTCGCCGGCCATGCGGCAGGCGTCGGCCGGCCGCCCCAGCCGGCCCAGCGTGCAGGCCAGGTTGTGCTTGCAGCGCAGGGTGTCCGGGTGCTCCGGGCCCATGGCGCGCTCCCGCGCGTCCAGCACCTCGCGGTAGGTCCGCCGGGCCTCCGCGTGACGGCCCAGCCGGCCCAGGGCGTACGCGGTCTCCTGACGCGAGGCGAGCGTGTCGGGATGATCGCGGCCGAGCACCCGGGCCCTGCCCTCGGCGACCTCCCCGAACGCCGCCAGCGCTCCGGCGGCCCGGCCGCACCGCAGCAACGCCACGGCGACGTCATGACGCGCCGCCAAGGTCTTGGGATGCTCCGCTCCCAGCACCCGGCCCCAGCCCCCGGCGACCTCCCCGAACGCCGCCAGCGCCTCGGCGGCCCGGCCGCACCGCAGCAACGCCACGGCGGCATCGTGACGCGCCGCCAGGACCTCGGGGTGATGCGGGCCCCGGAGGGCGGCGCGTTCGGCGGGCACGGCCAGGTGCGCCTCGTCCGTGTCCGGCCGGCGTCCCCGCCCGGCGGGCCGGACGCCCTCGGTGTGCCGTGCGGCCCAAGGGGCGAGGGCCTGCGTCGACGGGTCGTCGAGCGGGGCCGCCGGCTCGGCCCATCGGCCGGTCAGGGCGGCCCCGGGGTCCGGGGGCAGCGCGCGCGGGCCCGCACCGACCGCCTTGTGGCCGGTGGCCATGCCCTGGCTCCAGGACGGCAGGCGGCCTTCGCGCGGAAGGTCCGGCGGCGGGAGCGGGCACGTGGGGACGACGGCGGCCCGGAGCCGTTGGCCGGACTCCGGTGCGCGGTACGGCCATGGGGGCGGGAAGGCGGCACCGGCCCGTCCCTCCTGGATCCGGCCGCTCAACTCCTCCGCGTCGTAGGGCCGTTCCGCGGGATGCTTGGCCAGCAGGTCGAGGATGATCCGGTCGAGGTACGCGGGCAGTTCGGTGCGCAGTTCACGGGGCGGCCGGGGCGCGGTGTCACGGTGGCCGATCAGGATCGCCCACGCGTCCTCCAGGTCGAACGGCGGTACGCCGGTGGCGATCTCGTACAGCACGCACCCCAGCGAGTACAGGTCGCTGCGCTGGTCGACCGCGTCGCCGCCGATCTGCTCGGGGGACATGTAGTGCGGGGTGCCGAGGGCGACCCCGGTGCCGGTCAGCCGGGCGGTGAAGCCGATGTCGTGGCCGAGGCGGGCGATGCCGAAGTCGCAGATCTTCACGGTGCCGTCGGTCAGCAGCACGATGTTGGCGGGCTTCAGGTCCCGGTGGACTATGCCCTGCCGATGCGTGTACGCGAGGGCCGCGGCGATCTGCCCGGCGATGTCGGCCACCGCGTCCACGGGCAGCGGATGCCCCCTGCCGTCCTCCAGGAGCCGGCTCAGGTCGCGTCCTTGCAGCAACTCCATCACCAGATAGGGCACTCCGCCGTCCTCGCCGAAGTCGTGGACGACGGTCACCCCGCGGTGCGAGAGCGCGGCGGCCACCCGCGCCTCGCGGCGGAACCGCTCCCGCAGCACCCCGCCGAGGGACGGGTCACGGTGCGGGCCGAGCGGTTTGAGACGCTTGACCGCCACCTGCCGGCCCAGGCGCTCGTCCCGGGCCCGCCACACCTCTCCCATCCCGCCGCGCCCGATCAGGTCGAGCAGCCGGTACCTGCCCTGGACAAGTCCGTTCTCCCCCATAGCGATCCGCCGCCCCCGTCGCCGTCCGCCCAGCATCCGGAGAACCGTCACCGGACCGCGCACGACCGTGTCCGGTCGTCCCGGTCCGTGACACACCCCCCTGCCCGTCCAGTATGGCGGCCTATCGCCCGACTTTGTACGGTGCGGGACGGGCGTCGGGGCCGAGCCTCGCCATCGCCCGCAGGATGTGTTTGGGCGGCAGCTGCCAGCGCACACGTGCGGGGACGTGCCGCAGGACGGCACCCGTGGCCCGCAGTCTGCGGGTGACGACGGCCGGTGCGGGGGCGGGTCTGCCGTACAACTCGTGGGCGTACGGGGGCAGGGCGGCGTACGCCAGATGTGCCACGCGCCGCCACAGCACCGCGCGCGCCGGGACGAGGAGCGGGTGCGTCGGCGGACGGAGCAGGAAATCGTCCACCGCGCGTGCGTCGGCTCCCGCGGCGAGTTCGGGCCGTATCCGCTCGAAGTAGGCCGCCAGTTCCGTCCGGTTCGCCGGTACGGCCGCGGGGTCGAGGCCCACCAGACGGGCGCTGACGCGATGTTCGGCGAGGTACCGGTCGGCCTGCGCGTCGGTGAGCGGGAACCCGGAGCGGCGCAGGACGTGCAGATAGGAGTCGATCTCCGCGCAGTGCACCCACAGCAGCAACCCGGGCTCGTCCACGCCGAACCGCTCACCGGAGCCCGGGTCGGTCGCCCCGAGCATGCTGTGGATCTTCCGCACGCGGGCGCCGGCGCGTTCGGCGGCGTCGGTGGTGCCGTACGTCGTGGTGCCGACGAAGTCCGCGGTGCGCATCAGCCGCCCCCAGGCGTCGCGCCGGAAGTCGGAGTTCTCCATCACGCCGCGGACCGCGCGCGGGTGCAGGGCCTGGAGGTAGAGCGCGCGGATGCCCGCGACCCACATCATGGGGTCGCCGTGCATCTGCCAGGTCACGGAGTCCGGCGTGAACAACCCGGGGTCGCCCATGCCCGCAGTCTGACCGGGCTCGCCGGTGGGCACAAGGCAACCTTCACGGGCCGCGCCGATGCCGACGGGGCCGGCCGCCCGGAGGCACGGGCGACGCGCCGGCGCCGGCCGTTCGTGGCCGGTCCCGTGCCCCTGCCGGGCCGCCCCGGCGCCGCTACGGCCTCGCCCGTGACAGCGCCGCGGGGGCGGTGAACAGTGCGTGGACGGCGGTGCGGACCTGGTCGGCGACCACGTCGGGGGTGGAGGTGTCGAGCTTGCCGTCGAGGTGCAGGAACGCCAGGCCGTGGACGAGGGCCCACACCGTGGTCGACAGCGTCTCCGCGTCGGCCCCGGGGAAGGCGCCGCGGACGATGCCGCGGAGGTACTCCGAGATCGCGGCGGTCGCGGCGACCCGTTCCTCGCTGTGCGGATCGCAGGGCTCCGCGAACATCACCCGGAACAGCGCCGGGCGCTCCAGCGCGAAGCGCACGTAGGCGACGGCGACCGCCGCGAGCTCGTCGGGAGCGGTGGGTGAGGGGTGCGCCGCGGCCAGATGTTCGGCGAGTTCGCGGTAGCCCTGTGCGGCGACCGCGGAGACGAGCGCGTCACGGTCCGCGTAGTGGCGATAGGGAGCCGTCGCCGACACGCCGGCCCGCCTCGCCACCGCCCGCAGGGACAGCCCGGCGCTGCCGTCCTCCTCGAGCAGCTCCCGCGCGGCGCGCAGGCAGGCGGCGCGCAGATCGCCGTGGTGATAGGTGCCGCCCGCTTGGGACACAGGTCACCCTCCCTCATGTTTACGTTGCTTACATCGCTGACCTAATGTGAACGCTGCACACATTCTAGGCGATCGAGATCGAGAGGGACACTCCGATGACCAGCGAGCTGTTCACACCCCTGACCCTGCGCTCCGGGCAGACACTGGACAACCGGATCGCCAAGGCGGCCATGGAGGAGAACATGGCCGGCGACGGCCAGCTCCCGGACGAGGAGTTGTTCGGCCTGTACCGGCGCTGGGCCGCCGGCGGCGCCGGACTCCTGATCACCGGCAACGTGATGGTCCACGCCGAGGCGCTGACCGGCCCCGGCGGCGTGGTTCTCGACGCCGCCGCTCCGCTGGAGCCGTTCACCGCGTGGGCCGAGGCGGGCAAATCCGGCGGCGGGGCGATCTGGATGCAGATCAACCACCCCGGCCGCCAGGTCGGTTCCGACATGCCCGGAGTCGTGTGGGGCCCGTCCGCGGTAGGTGTCGACGTGGGCAAGCACAGCAGCCGCTTCGGCAAACCCGTCGCCATGACCCCCGAGCAGATCCAGGCCACCGTGGCCCGGTACGCCGTCACGGCGCGGCGCGCCGAACAGGCGGGCTTCGACGGCGTCGAGGTCCACGCCGCGCACGGCTACCTGCTGTCGCAGTTCCTGTCCCCCCTGGTCAACACGCGCACGGACCAGTGGGGCGGATCGCTGGAGAACCGGGCCCGGATGCTGCTGGACGTCGTCCGCGCCGTGCGCGCCGCCGTCTCCCCGGGCTTCGCGGTCGCCGTGAAGCTCAACTCCGCCGACTTCCAGCGCGGTGGCTTCGACGCCGACGACGCCCGCCAGGTGATCGCGATGCTCGCGCCGCTCGGCGTCGACCTGGTCGAACTGTCCGGCGGCAGCTACGAGAGCCCGGCGATGTCGGGACGCCCCGCCGACGCGCGCACCCAGGCGCGCGAGGCGTACTTCCTCGATCTGGCGGAGGACCTGGTCAGGACCAGCCCGCTGCCGCTGATGCTCACCGGCGGCATCACCCACCGCCGGACCGCGGAGCGGGCCCTGGGCGGCGGCGTGGCGATCGTCGGGATGGGCACGGCCCTCGCCGTCACCCCCGACCTGCCCGACCGCTGGCGCCAGGGCCGCGAGGCCGGCGAGCGGCTCCGGCCGGTCACCTGGTCCGACAAGGTCCTCGCGTCGGCCGCCGGCATGGCACAGGTCCGCCACCAGATGCGCCGCATCGCCCGTGGGAGCCGCCCCACACCCCGCACCCACCCGGCGTTCGCCCTCGTCTCCGAACAGCGCAAGCAGCGACGGGCCCTGCGCCGCTACCGTGCCTGGCTGTCCGCGTCACAGGGCGCCGCGTGACCGTGCCCGCGGTGGAAGGGCCCCGGGTGCTCGTCGCTCACGGCGACCACCTGGGGCCCTCCGGGTCTGCCGCGGCACCGCCCGTCACGCCTTCCGGCGACATCACTCCCGCGAGGCCGACACCGGGAACGGTGGCGCCCTTGGCGACGGCGTCGTCGACGTGCGCGGTGACGGTCCGCAGCTAGGAGGTGTCGGTGAGGCTGCCGACATCGATGCTGTAGTCGTACGCGGCACCGATCCTGAACTGCTGGTGCCCGGTCGTGCGGCCTGACGGAGCGGCCGCTGCTGCTGAGGCCGGCACTCGGCGCCGGGCAGGTGGCGTCCCGGCCCGGCGGCCTCTCGCACCCGCACGGAGTGTCCATCCAGCAGGGCGCCACCGCCGTGGCGCCGGACGGGCGCCATTCGTCATGCGAGCCATGCGGACTCCTTGTGACGTATGCGTGGGGAGACGTCCGAGTGGCCCGCGAGAGCGGACGTGCCCGTGGTGCCGGGTACGGCCGAGTCCCCCAGGTGCCGGTGCACGAAGTGGATGGCCATCGCGCCCTCACCGGCCGCGGAGGCAACCCGCTTCACCGAGCCGCTGCGGACGTCCCCCACCGCGAAGACCCCGGGCAGACTGGTCTCCAGGGTCATGCACGAGCGCCCGCGGCCGTGCCACACCTCGGGGTGGGCGCAGGCTTCCTGGGCCTCCGGCCCGGTGAGGACGAAGCCGCGGGAGTCGAGGGCGATGGTGCCGGCGAGCCACTCGGTGTGAGGGTCGGCTCCGGTGAAGACGAACAGGCTCCGTACCGCGAGCCGGCGGTGCCCGCCCGTGCGGTTGTCGACCACGTCGAGCTCCTCCAGCACTTCCTGGCCGAGGACCTCGGTGACCTCGGTGTGCAGCATGACCTCCACCCGCGGATGGCGCTCGACCTGGTCGACCAGGTAGCGGGACATGTTGGCCTCGAGGCCGGCTCCTCGGACCAGCAGGTGCACCTTCGGCGCGTACCCGGCGAGGAACAGCACCGCCTGCCCGGCCGAGTTGCCTCCGCCGACGACGGCCACCGGGTCGGTGCGGCACTGCTGGGCCTCGTAGACGGTCGCCGAGTAGTGCACGCTCGTGCCCTCCAGGCGTTCGATGCCGGGCACCTGGAGCCGGCGGTAGCGGGCACCCATGGCCAGGACGACGGCGCGGGCGGCGATCTCGCTGCCGTCGGCGAACGCCACCACGTAGTGGTCCTCGTCCTGGGGACGGAGACCGGTCGCCTCCAGCGGAAGGCTGATCCCGGCGCCGAACTTGTCGGCCTGGAGCACGGCGCGTTCGGTGAGTTCGGCGCCGGAGATGCCGGACGGGAAGCCGAGCAGATTCTCGATGCGGGACGACGTGCCGGCCTGGCCGCCGGTGGCCATCGCCTCCACCACCGTGGTGCTCAGGCCCTCGGAGGCGGCGTACACCGCGGCAGCGAGGCCGGCGGGTCCGGAGCCTACGATGAGGACGTCGCCGTGACGGTCTCCGGCGGGTAGTGACGGCAGGCCGATGAGCCGGGCCAGTTCCGCGTTGCTGGGGTTGCGCAACAGGGTGGTGTCCCGCCAGATGACGAGTGGTGTCTCCTCCGGGCCGACGCCGAAGCGGCGCAGCAGCTCCTCGGCCTCCTCGTCGGTCTCCAGGTCGATCCAGCGGTGCGGCAGCCGGTTGCGGACGGCGAACTCGCGCAGCCGTCTGGTCTCGGGCGAGTAGCGCGAGCCGATGATGCGGAAGCCGGCGCCCTGTCCGACGAGCAGCGCGCGACGGCACAGGCAGGCGCGCAGCACGATGTCCCCGATGGTGGAGTCCTGGGACACCAGGTGGCGCAACTGGTCCAAGGAGACGACCAGGACCTCGCCCGGCTCCCTGGCGACAGCGGTGTAGAAGGCCACTTGTCCGTGCAGCAGGCCGAGTTCGCCGATGAAGCGACCGGGGCCGTGCACGCGCAGCACGTGCTCCTCCGGAGTGCCGTAGTCCTCGACGACGGCGACGGTACCGCTGAGGACGACGAAGAACGTCTCGCAGCGCTCCCCCTCCCGGATCAGCACGTCGTTCGGAGCCATGGGCCGGCGTTGCCCGTGCTCCGCCAGACGTGCTGTCTGGTCCTCCGTGAGGCGCGGATACGCGCCGTAGATGTCCGGGGTCTCCCAGAAGGCGGCCTCGTCCGCTTTCTCCGGCACCGGTTCCTCGCCCGGCAGCGACTGGTCGCCGGACATCAGACGAACGCCTCGTGAACGAAGCACCAGCGCCATTCCTCGCCCGGCTGGAACGACTGCACGATCGGATGGGCGACGGCGGCCGCGTGCTTGCGCGCGTGCTTGTTCGGCGAGGAGTCGCAGCAGCCGACGTGCCCGCAGGTCAGGCAGAGCCTCAGATGGACCCACGGGGCGCCGAGCATCAGACACTCCTGACACCCTTCTGGGGTCAGCGGCCGGACCGGCCGGACGAGCGCGAGGTGGGGGTCTGCGTGCAGGGTCATCCGGATCACCCTTTCCGGGCGGCGATCGACTGTTCCACCCATCGGCGCAGAGCGGGGGCGGGCGCCGCCCCCGCCTGCCGGGCGACTGTCTCGCCCCGGTCGAGGATCAGCAGGGTCGGTACGGCCTGGACCTCGAAACGCTGTGACAGTCGCGGGTTCTTGTCGACGTCGACCTTGACGAGTTTGATGCGGCCGGCGAGATCGGTGGCGACCTTCTCCAGTGCGGGGCTGACCATGCGGCAGGGGCCGCACCAGGTGGCCCACAGATCGACCACGACAGGGACGTCGGCCCGCTCGGCGACCTCGGTGAAGTCGTCGTCGCCCGCGTCCACCATCCACGGTAGGGGCCGCTTGCAGTGGCCGCACTTGGGACGGCCCTCCGCGGCCACGGGCACCCGGTTGGTGCGCCCGCAATGGGGACATCCGACGGTCGTCGCCCGCATCGTGCTCATGCCGCCCGCGCTCCTTGGACCTTCTCGGGCTGGTCGTAGGTGACCACCAGCTCTCCGTGTTCGGCGTCGACGCGGACCGTCGCGCCGTCCTGGACGTCGCCGCGCAGAAGGGCGCGCCCGACCATCGTCTCGACCTCGTGGGAGATGTAGCGGCGCAGCGGCCGGGCCCCGTACACCGGGTCGTAGCCCTGGTGGGCGATCACCTCCCGTGCCGATTCGGTGAGTTCGACGGTGATGCGGCGTTCGGCGAGCCGGCGGCGCAGCTCGTCGAACTGCAGCTCCACGATCCGCTCGATCTGCCGCTCACCGAGCGGCTTGAACAGCACGATGTCGTCGACGCGGTTGAGGAACTCCGGGCGGAAGTGCCCGCGCAGCTCGCCCATCACCAGGGCGCGTGCGTCCGGCTTGATCTCGCCCTCGGCGGTGGCGCCGTCGAGGAGGTGCTCGGAGCCGATGTTGGAGGTCATGATGATCACGGTGTTGCGGAAGTCGACGGTGCGGCCCTGGGAGTCGGTGATGCGGCCGTCGTCGAGGACCTGCAGCAGGGTGTTGAAGACATCGGTGTGCGCCTTCTCGATCTCGTCGAACAGCACCACCGAGTACGGCTTGCGGCGTACGGCCTCGGTGAGCTGGCCGCCTTCCTCGTAGCCGACGTATCCGGGTGGTGCGCCCATGAGCCGGCTGACGGTGTGCCGCTCCTGGTACTCGCTCATGTCGAGGCGGACCATGTTCTCCTCGGAGTCGAACAGGGCCGCCGCGAGGGTCTTGGCCAGCTCGGTCTTCCCGACGCCGGTAGGGCCGAGGAAGATGAACGAGCCGATGGGGCGGCGCGGGTCGCGGATGCCGGAGCGGGCGCGGATGATGGCGTCGGCGACGAGTTTGACGGCCTCGTCCTGGCCGATGACGCGTTCGCGCAGGATCTCGTCGAGGCGCAGCAGCTTCTCGCGTTCGCCCTCCTGGAGACGGGCGACGGGGATGCCGGTCCAGGCGGCGACGATCTCGGCGATCTCCTCCTCGGTGACAACCTCGCGCAGCAGCCGGTTCTGCCCCTGTTTGGCGGCCAGTTGCTCCTCCTCGGCCTTCAGCCGGCGCTCCAGGTCCTGGAGGCGGCCGTAGCGGAGTTCGGCGGCGCGGTTGAGGTCGTAGGCGCGTTCGGCCTCCTCCGCCTCGTGACGGACCTGCTCGAGTTCCTGGCGCAGCTCCTGCACGCGGCGGATGGCCTGCCGTTCGGCCTCCCACTGGGCGTGTTTGGCGTCGGCCTCGCCGCGCAGGTCGGCCAGTTCCCTGCGCAGCTCCTCCAGACGGGCCTTGCTGGCGGCGTCGGTCTCCTTGGACAGGGCCGCCTCCTCGATCTCCAGGCGGGTGACGCGGCGGGTGATCTCGTCGAGTTCGGCGGGCATCGAGTCGATCTCGGTACGCAGCCGGGCGCACGCCTCGTCGACGAGGTCGATGGCCTTGTCGGGCAGGAACCGGTCGGTGATGTAGCGGTGGCTGAGGGTGGCCGCGGAGACCAGCGCGGTGTCCTGGATCTTCACGCCGTGGAAGACCTCCAGACGTTCGCGTAGTCCGCGCAGGATGGAGATGGTGTCCTCCACGCTCGGCTCGTCGACCAGCACCTGCTGGAAGCGGCGTTCGAGGGCGGCGTCCTTCTCGATGTGCTTGCGGTACTCGTCGAGGGTGGTGGCGCCGATCATGTGGAGTTCGCCGCGGGCGAGCATCGGCTTGAGCATGTTGCCCGCGTCCATGGCCCCTTCGGCGGCACCCGCGCCCACGACGGTGTGGAGTTCGTCGACGAAGAGCAGGATGCGCCCCTGGGCGGCCTTCACCTCGGACAGCACGGCCTTGAGGCGTTCCTCGAACTCGCCGCGGTACTTGGCGCCTGCGACCAGGGAGCCCATGTCGAGGGCGAACACCGTCTTGTCGCGCAGGCCCTCGGGGACGTCGCCGCGAACGATGCGCTGGGCCAGGCCCTCGACGATGGCGGTCTTGCCGACGCCGGGATCGCCGATGAGGACGGGGTTGTTCTTGGTCTTGCGGCTGAGGATCTGGGTGACGCGGCGGATCTCCGCGTCACGGCCGATGACCGGGTCCAGCCGCCCGGACCGAGCTTCGAGGACCAGGTCGCGGCCGTACTTCTCCAGCGCCTCATAGGCCACCTCAGGGTTGGCGGAGGTGACGCGCTGGTTGCCGCGGACCTGGGTGAGCGCGCTCAGGAACGAATCCCGGGTCACGCCGTGCTCCTTGAGCAGGCGTCCGGCGGCGGTCACCGACCCCTCCTCGGCCAGGGCGAGCAGGAGGTGCTCCACGGACACGTACTCGTCCTTGAGGCGTTTGGCCTCCCGCTCGGCGGCATCGAGCAGCCGGGACAGGCGCTGAGTGACGAAGACCTGGCCGGGTGCCGCGCCGGGACCGGTGACCTTCGGGCGGCGGGAGAGTTCCTCGCGCAAGGCCGCGCGCAGCTCCTTCGGTTCGGTGCCGGCCTGTTGCAGCAACCGCGGGATCAGACCGTCCTCCTGATCGAGAAGCGCGAGCAGCAGGTGTTCCCCGTCGACCTCGGTGTGCCCCATGCCGACGGCCGCGCTCTGGGCCTCTTGGAGGGCTTCCTGCGACTTCTGGGTGAGACGGTTCATGTCCATGGGGGTGTTTCACTCCTCGTGCCGCGGCCGCGCAGGGCGGCTTCGAGCAGGCTGATGCGGTCGAGCAGGTCGAGCACCAGGCCGATGGATGCGTAGTTGAGGCAGAGTCCGGTGCGCAGCCGCTGAATACGGGCGAGAACCGCCGGGGCCGTGGGGTCGAAGACCAGTCGCCCGGCGGAGTCGCGTTCGGCGTCGACGAGGCCTAGGGCGACGAATCGGCGGATCAGATCGGGGTGGAGGCCCGAGCGAAGGGCCACGGCGGCCAGGGAGAGCTTGGGGACGGGCACGAGCGCGTACCGGACAGCCGTCGAGGCGGTGATGTCGGCGCCCGTTCGTACCGGACGGGCGCCCGCGCCGGCCCGGCCGATGCCTCCCGCTCCCGCGGGTCGGTCGTTCATCGCGTCCTCCTGGGGTCGAACGAGGAAGTGGCGGCGAGCTCCTCGAACAGTTCGCGCTCCCGGTCGCCGAGGGCGGGAGGCACCATGACGCGAAGTTCGGCGTACAGGTCGCCGTTCGCGCCGCGCGGGTTCGGCATGCCCTCGCCGCGCAGCCGCAGCCGCCGGCCGCTGGACGAGCCCGCGGGCACCGTGACCTTCGCCGTGCCGCCGCCGGGCGTGGGCACCGGCACGGTCGCACCCAGGGCCGCCTCCCACGGGGCGACCGGGACCTGGACGTGCACGTCACGGCCGTCCAGCCGGAACCGGGGGTGGGGCTGGATACGTACGCGCAGGTACAGGTCGCCCGCGGCTGCGTCGCCACTGCCCTGGCCACCCTCACCCGCCAGCCGGATGCGCTGCCCGTCGGTGACGCCCGGTGGCACGTCGACCTCGTATCGCCGCGGCTGCCCGGTGGGGCCGGCGAGTGTGACGGTGCGGCGGCCGCCTCGGTACGCCTCCTCGACGGTGAGCGGCAGTTCGGCCTCCTGGTCCGCTCCGGGGACGCCGCTTCGGGCGGCGCCGGCTCCGAACATGGAGCCGAACAGGTCCTCGATGTCGATGCCCTCCGCTCCGAAGTCGTCGCCGAAGCCGGTGGTGTACCGGACGCGAGGGCCGCCCGCGCCTGCGGTCCTGCGACCGCGGAAGCCGCCGCCCGCTCCGGCCGCGACCCGTTCGTCGAAGTCCTCGGGGATCTTGCGGAAGTCCTCGCCGAAGCGGTCGTAGCGGGCCCGGGTCCGGGGATCGGACAGGACGCTGTACGCCTCGTTGAGGTCCTTGAAGCGTTCCTCCGCCCCGGGGTCCTTGTTGACGTCGGGGTGGTACTTACGGGCGAGTTTGCGATATGCCTGCTGGATCTCGTCCTGGCTCGCGGTCCGCGGCACGCCCAGCACCTCGTAGAAATCCCGTGCCATCGCCGGTCACTCCCGCTTGGCGACGGTCACGGCGGCCGGCCTGAGCTGCCGCTCGCCGTCCCCGTAGCCGGGGCGCAGCACCTCGACGACCGTGCCCGGTGGGGCGTCGGGGTCCTGGACGACACCGACCACCTCGTGCCGGGCCGGGTCGAAGGCGACACCGCTCTCCGCGTGCCGCGGGTAGCCGAGCAGTTCGAGGACGTTCACCGCCTGGTCGCGTACGGCCCGGACGCCCTCCACGATCGCGCCCGGATCGGCGCCGGCATGGGTCAGGGCGAGTTCGAGGTTGTCGAGGACGGGCAGGAAGGCGGCCGCGGTGCGGGACCGCTCGACCGCCCGTTCGCGCTCCAGTTCCCTGGCGTGACGCTTGCGAAGGTTGTCGAGGTCGGCGAGCGCGCGCCGCCAGCGGTCCTCCAGTTCCTGGATCGCGGTCGTGTACTCGTCCTCGGCAGGCGCGGGGCCGGCGGCATCGGGCCCCGGTCCGCCGTTCGCCGCTTCGGGCCGGGGCGGGCCCGGTTGGGGCAAGTCCCCGCGAGGAGCGGGTCCGGCGCCTTCCGGGACCCGTGCGCCCGGATCCGACGCGGCCCGGTCGGGTTCCTTGGGGTGGGTGGGCATGGCGCGCCTCAGCCCTTGTCGAACTCGGCGTCGATGACATCATCGTCACCGCCACCGTCACTCGTGGGACCGCCGGTGGCAGTGTCCTGGCCGGGACCGCCGCCCGGGGCGGCGCCCTGATGGGCCGACAGCCCGGCGAGCACCTGCTGGAGTTCGGAGGTCAGGGGCCGCACGCGCTCCACGCCCGCCTCCTCCTTGACCGCCGCCCGGGCGTCGGACACGAGCATCTCGGCGCGTGCCTTCTCGTGCGCGGGCGCTGCGTCGCCCAGTTCGGCGAGGCGCTTCTCGACCTGGTACGCGACGGCGTCGAGTTCGTTGCGGGCGTCGACGGCCTCGCGGAGCGTCTGGTCCTCGCCCCGGTTGCGCTCGGCCTCCTGGACCATGCGTTCGACCTCACTGCGGTCCAGGTTGGAGCTCTCGCTGATGGTGATGCCCTGTTCCTTGCCGGTGTCCCGGTCGCGGGCCTTGACGTTGAGGATGCCGTTGGCGTCGATGTCGAAGGTGACCTCGATCTGTGGTTCGCCCCGCGGCGCCGGCCGGATGTCGGTGAGCTGGAACCGGCCCAGCACCCGGTTGTCGGCGGCCCGCTCGCGCTCGCCCTGGAGGACCACCACATCGACGGCCGGCTGGTTGTCCTCGGCGGTGGAGAAGGTCTCGCTGCGACGCACCGGAATGGTGGTGTTGCGCTCGATGATCTTCGTCATCACTCCGCCGCGCGTCTCCACGCCCAGCGACAGGGGTGTGACGTCGAGCAGCAGGACGTCCTTGACCTCGCCCTTGAGCACCCCGGCCTGGATCGCGGCGCCCAGGGCCACGACCTCGTCGGGGTTGACGCTCATGTTGGGATCCTTGCCGCCGGTCAGCCGGCGGACCAGAGTCTGGACGGCGGGGATGCGGGTGGAACCGCCGACGAGGATGACCTCGTCGATGTCGTTCTCGCCGACCTTCGCGTCGGCCATCGCCTGCTGCACCGGTCCGAGGCAACGCTCCACCAGGTCGCCGGTGATCTGCTCGAAAGTGGACCGCATGATCGAGTCGGTCAGGTGCTTGGGGCCCGCTGCGTCGGCGGTGATGAACGGCAGACTGACCTGCGTCTGCGTCACCGAACTGAGCTCGGTCTTGGCCTTCTCCGCCGCCTCGAACAGTCGTTGCAGCGCCTGCGGGTCCTTGCGCAGGTCGATGCCGTTCTCCTTCTGGAAGTCGTCCGCCAGGTAGTCCACCAGACGCCGGTCGAAGTCGTCGCCGCCCAGGTGGCTGTCACCGGCGGTGGAGCGCACCTCCACCACGCCGTCGCCGACGTCGAGGATGCTCACGTCGAAGGTGCCGCCGCCCAGGTCGAAGACGAGGACGGTCTCGTGCTCCTTCTTGTCCATGCCGTACGCGAGGGCGGCGGCCGTCGGCTCGTTGATGATCCGCAGCACCTCCAGTCCGGCGATCCGTCCGGCGTCCTTCGTGGCGGTGCGCTGAGCGTCGTTGAAGTAGGCGGGCACCGTGATGACCGCCTCCGTGACCCGCTCCCCCAGCTGCTTGGACGCGTCGTCGGCGAGTTTGCGCAGCACCTGTGCGCTGATCTCCTCAGGCGCGTACAACTTGTCGCGCACCTTGAAGCGGGCCGCCCCGCCGTCGCCCTCGACGACGTCGTACGCCACCGCCCTGGCCTCGTCGGAGATCTCGTCGAAGTGCCGGCCGATGAACCGCTTGGCCGAGTAGATGGTGCCCTTGGGGTTGAGGATCGCCTGGCGCCGGGCCAGCTGGCCCACCAGACGTTCCCCGGTGTCGGTGAAGGCCACCACGGACGGTGTCGTCCGGTTGCCCTCGCTGTTGGGCACGACGGACGGCTCGCCGCCCTCCCACACAGCGATCACCGAGTTGGTGGTACCCAGGTCGATGCCCACTGCCTTGGCCATGAGGAACTCCTCCCGGTGCAGCGCCTGCGTCGACTCTCCGGATCACGTTCGTTCGGACAGAGGTGGGAATCCGCCGGTTTCCGAGCGGTGCGCACGGAGGGTCTCGAGCACTCCCCAGGGTGACGAACCGGGTGGCTCCACGCCTGCGCCTGGCGAGTCAGGAATGCACGGGTCCGATCGCCCCACGAGTACGAGAGAAAGAACCCACACGTCTCGGGTAGCCGGCCCGGGAGCGGGTACGCGAAAGCCGCTCACCTCCGAAGGACGGAGTGATCCCATGGCCGGCAGGCGGGCGTACAGCCTGTACCACCGCTGCTCCGGCAGCCTTGCGCGAGGCAGCGGCCGGCGGCATCCCACGGCCGCGCCCAGGCGGCCCCGCCTGCCCGCTCGCACCCCGGCCGCCCATGCCCTCCACGAACTGGTCGCGCTCTCCCGCGCCCAGTTCGACGCTCCGGACGAAGGCGAGATCCTGCGCCTGGCCATGGATCACATAGTCGCCGCGGGGCGTTACAGCGCCGAGGCCGGATACCTCAAGGTGGGCGGGGACCTGGTCCCCAGCCCGTGGAACGGGCGAACGCATGCCTTGGCCGTGGGCCGGAGGGTGCGGGACCTGGCCGGGCGGGACGGCACCGTGACCGTGGCCGGCAGACGCTGGGGCCGGGCCCTGGGGCTCCGCGGACCTGAGGTACTCCACGGCTACCTCGTGGTCACGTCCCGCTCCCCGCCCACCAAGGTCGAGCGATCCCTGCTCGCCCTGCTCGTCCGGCACACCGCTGCCGCACTGTCGGTCGCCTTCGCGCACCGCCGCCAACGCGAGGACGCGCTGGAGATGCACCGGCTGAGGGAGGAACGCACAGCCCTCCAGCGGAAGCTGATCTCCGCGGTGGCTGAGCTGGGCTACGAGCGAGCCGTTCACGCTCTCTTGGCCGACGTCGCCGCCTCGGGTGGCGGCGAGGAAGCTGTCACCCGCGCACTGCACGGGCTCACCGGGCTCCCCGCGCTGGTCGAGGACCGCTTCGGTCGGCTGAGGTCCTGGACCGGCCCCGGCCGCCCCGTCCCCTATCCCGAACCGGACCCCGTGCGCCAGGACGAAATGCTGCACGCCGTCGCCAAAGAGGCCGGGCCGGTGCGCAGAAGGGACCGGCTGATCACCCTGATCCGCCCGCACGGCGAGATCCTGGGCGTGCTGGCCCTGGTCGATGCCGGGGCCGAGGCCGACGAGCGCACCGTGCTCGCGCTGGAACACGCCGCCGCGTCTCTCGCCCTGGAAATGACGCACCTGCGCAATCTGGCCGAAACGGAGCTGAGGCTGCATCGCGAGCTGGCCGACGACCTCCTGGCAGGGACGGACGAGCCGAGCGCCTACGCCCGGTCCGAGGCAGTCGGACACGACCTGCACCGCAGCCACTACATCGTCGTGGTGCAGTGGTCGAACCGGACCGCCGACGATTCCTTCGCACGGACCGTGGGGCGGGCGGCCGCTGCCGTGGGCATGCGCTCGCTGCTGACCCGCCGCTCCGACCACGTCGTCCTCATCGCCGACGAGAGGCCGGACGCCCGCGCGCTGTACGAGGCGCTCGCCCGGGAGACCGGAACACGGTCCGGGACGATCGGGGTGAGCGCCCCTTCCGGCTCCCTGAACGACATCCCCCACCACTACGAGGAGGCGCAGCGCGCCCTGGACGTGCGCCGCCACTCCCGCGAGCGCTACGGCGCGACGTTCTTCGACGAGCTCGGTCTCTACCGCATCCTGGGACCCGGCAGCGGTCACCGGGAACTGGAGACGTTCGTCCAGGAGTGGCTCGGGCAGCTCATCGACTACGACTCCCGGCACCACGCGACCATGGTGGAGACCCTGTCCCGGTACTTCGACTGCGGCGGCAACTACGACGAGACCGCCGACTACCTCACGATCCACCGCAGCACGCTGCGCTATCGGCTCCAGCGCATCCGCGACATCAGCGGCCACGACCTCGCGAACGTCGAGGACCGGCTGAACCTCCAGGTGGCGACCCGAGTGTGGAAGATCGTGCTGGGCGGACCCGGCTGATGCCTCACCGGAGCTTTTGCGCGTTCGGTGTCAGTAGCAGTGGCCGCCTCACGCGCGCGGGTCCTCGCCAGGTGTTTCGGAGGCGGGGGAGCACGAGGAGATCCGACCGTACCGTCTGCACCTGCCGGCAGGGCCCGGCGTGTCACGCGGCGTCGGCGTTACGTCGGGGGCATCCTGTGGGCACTCGCGGTCGCGGGGTGGCCGACGTGAGGGAGTCATGCGGGTGTCGTCCAAGGGCGTTACGGTCGTGGCTCTTCTGGCGGATCCGGATGCGCCGACGGAGATCGCGCAGCGCATGGCCCCGATGCTTCCCGATCGGCTCGCCGACAGGTCGGGCCCGGGGCGACGGTTCGACGTCGAGGTGGTCAGTGAGCCCTTCACCGCGGGGACCGAGGACCTGTCCACATTGACGCGCCGGATCATGGACCGTGGAAGCGAGGGGAACTGGGACATCGTCGTGGCCCTCACCGACCTTCCGCTGCACTCACATGGGCGCAAGCTCGTGGTGGATCTGAGTCACGAACACGGCCTGGCACTGCTGTCTCTTCCCACGCTGGGGGGTTTCCGGCTGCAGACAAGGGCCCGGCAGGCCGTGGAAGAAGCCGTGCTCAGCTTGGCGGGCCCGCAGGCCACCGAGTCCGAGGGGTCTTTGGGAAGTCAGCCGCTGCGGGGGCCCTTCGTCGGTCGTCTCGCGCCCATCCATCCGGGCCAGGTCGGTGAGGAGGAGATCGCCGATCTGCGGTACGTCGTCACTGGGCCGCGCGGTTACCTGAGGGTGCTCCTCGGTATGGTCCGCGCCAACCGGCCGTGGCGTCTGGTGCCGGGCTTGTCGAAAGCCCTGGCGGCCGCACTCGCCACGGGAGCGGTCGCCACCGTGAACTCCACCATCTGGAACCTGGCCACCTACCTGAGCACGCCACGCCTGGTGATCGCCACGGTCGGGTCTGTCGCTCTCATGATCGGCTGGCTGATCGTGGACGCGAACCTGTGGCATCGAACGGATGAGGTTTCACCGGAGGCGAGGAAGAGGGCGGCTCTCTACAACACCTCGACGGTCGTGACCGTGGGTATCGGGGTGATCGTCTGCTACGCGGGTTTGATGGTCATCAACCTGGTGTGGGCGCTGTTCATCCTCAACGACCAAGTCTTCGCCTCCACGACACGGACCCCGCTGCACGCCGCGGAGTACTGGACGCTGTCCTGGTTCGTCGCTTCGGTCGCCACGGTGGGCGGCGCGCTGGGATCAGGCCTGGAGAGCGACGAGGCGATCCGGGCGGCCGCCTACTCCAAGCGCGAACAGGAGCGTCGCAGCATGCTGCGGGACGACCGCGGTGATGGTGACTGACGGGTGACCTCGGTCGGAGATGTGCCGGTGGTCGTCCGGGTCCGCAGGTTCCGCTGATCGGTCGGTGCGTGGTTGTTTCGCCTCGGGGGCCGACGGGGACCCGCACGGCACGCCGCCGAAGCTCCGCCTGGCGGGACCGGCGGCAGAACGACCGTCCCACCTGATCCAGGTGAACGGCCCACAGAGGCGTGCCGGAGCCCCGGACTCCCTCGCAGCACTTCCGAGAGTCGGGCTCCCTGCGCCTTCCCCATCACCGCCGTACCGCGACATCAGGGAAGCCACCATGAAAGCAGCGGTATACGAAGGCCCGCGAACGGTCACAGTGAAGGACGTACCGGACGCGAAGATCGAACACCCCTGCGACATCATCGTCAAGATCACCTCCACCAACATCTGCGGTTCGGACCTGCACATGTACGAGGGCCGCACCTCGTTCGAGTCCGGCCGCACCCTGGGACACGAGAACCTGGGCCAGGTGGTGGAGGTCGGCTCGGCCGTCCGCAAGGTCCAGGTCGGCGAGTACGTGGTCCTGCCCTTCAACATCGCCTGTGGCTTCTGCAAGCAGTGCGAGCAGGGGCTGACCAACTACTGCCTGACCATGCAGCCGGAACCGGCCCTCGCGGGAGCCGCCTACGGATTCGCCGACATGGGCCCCTACCAGGGCGGCCAGGCGGAACTGCTGCGCGTGCCCTACGGCGACTTCAACGCGCTGCGTCTGGGCGAGGACGCCGCCGAGCGGCAGACCGACTACGTGATGCTCGCCGACATCTTCCCGACCGGGTACCACGCCACCGAGATGGCCCATGTGAAACCGGGTGACCAGACGATCGTCTTCGGGGCCGGTCCCGTCGGGCTGATGGCGACCTACTCGGCCCTCCTCAAGGGCGCCGGGCGCGTCTGGACGGCTGACCACCAGCCCGACCGGCTGCGCAAGGCGGAGGAGATCGGGGCCATCCCGATCAACACCGCCGAGCAGAACCCGGCGGAGGTCGTCAAGGAGGCCACCCTCGGGCTGGGCGCCGACAACGGCTGCGAATGCGTCGGCTACCAGGCGCACGACCCCCAGGGACACGAGGACGCCAGCCTCACGCTCAACGGACTGATCGACTCGGTCCGGTTCACGGGCGACATCGGCGTGGTGGGCGTGTTCCTGCCCCAGGACCCTGGCGGCGCCGAGGCCCAGGGGGAACTGGAAGCGCAGGGCAAGGTCCCGATCGACTTCGGCATGATGTGGTTCAAGGGCCAGCACATGGGGACCGGGCAGGCGCCGGTGAAGAAGTACAACCGGGCGCTGCGGGATCTGATCGCCGGCGGGAAGGCGAAGCCGAGCTTCGTCGTCTCCCACGAACTCAGCCTGAACGAGGCCCCCACCGCCTACGAGCACTTCGACGCCCGTGACGACGGCTGGACCAAGGTCGTCCTGCACCCCAACGGACACGGCAACGGCCACAAGCGGTAAGAGACCCAGGGCCGCCGTGCCCCCTGTTTCCCTGGCCGGCCCGGAGGACGGACGGCGGACGCTCAGCAGTGTCCGCCGTGGCAGCCCCGCCCAGCGGCTGCGGCCGCCGGCCGGCCGGCGGGCCGTGTGGGAGGCTTCCTTGCCCTACGGTTGCCGCACCTCGACCAGGCCGACTCGACCCGGCAGGGCATTCCGGCCAGGCGGACACCCGTGACGTGGCTGCGGGCCTTCGGGGAGGTCGTGCGATCCGGGCTCACGATCGAGGAGACGCGGCTGGAGCCCCTGCTCGCGCTGCGCACGGCCGCCGGGGTGGCGATCGTCATCGGGCCGACGCTGTGGCTGGTCTCCCCTGCGTATGCCGCGTCCGCCGCCCTCGGCGCCTACTCCGCGGGTGGGGCCACCTTCCAGCGCAGCTGGCGTCCGCGCAAGGTGGTCGCGCTCGGCGCGGGCGCGGGTCTGGCGCTCAGCACCTTCGTGGGCTACCTGGCGGCGGGGCGACTCGTGACCTTCCTTCCGCTGCTGGCCGTATGGGCCTTTGCCGCCGGGATGGCGTGGGCCGTCGGATCGACCGCTGGGATCGTCGCGGCGACGACCGTGGGCAGCATGCTGGTGACCATCACCCTGCCCACGAGCGTCGGGCGAGCCCTGGAGCACGCCGGGATCATCGCACTCGGGGGCGTGACGCAGGCCGTGCTGATCCTGCTGTTCCCGATCCGGCGTTGGGGAGCGCATCGTGACGCGCTCGCCGACGCCCTGGCCGCCGTGGCGGACTACGCCCGACGGTTGCGGCACGACCCGACCGCACCGTTCGACCCGGAGGCGTTGATGACGGCCAGGGACGCGGCTGCCGTGACGCCGTCACAGGCCCGCACCCGTCCCCCCGTCCTGCACGGCCCCCGGGGACTCGCCGAGCGCATTCGGCCGGTGGTCGCGGCGCTCGCCGACCCGGACGTGGGCGCCCCGGCGGAGGGACCGGGGCGGGACCGGGCGCGGGAGTTGCTCGACGCGGCCGCCGACGTCCTGGACGCGGCCGCCCGTTCGATCCGACGCGGCACTCCCGCCGAGGTGCGGCCCGAGAGCACGGACGTCCTGCGCGTCGACGAGGAGCACGAGGTCCTGGAGGGTTCCGCGCGGCAAACCGCCGAGCGGCTCGTGGAACTGCTCGGTGAGGCGTTGGAGATCGCCGGGAGCGGCTGCGCGCGCGGGAGGACGCCCACGCCGCCCGGCCCCGCCGGCGCTCAGTTTCTGGTGCGCCCGACAATGCTCCGGCTGGTCCCGGTCGTCGTCCGGGCGGTGCGCCGTGAGCTCCGCCGGGACTCGCCCGTGTTCCGGCACGCCGTCCGCCTGGCGGCGGTGGCCACACTCGGCTATCTGATCGCCGCCCGGCTACCCCTGGGCCACGGCTACTGGGCGCCCATCGCCTCGGTGATGGTGATGCGGCCGGACTTCCACCGGACGTACGCGCGTGCGGTGGCCCGTCTCGCCGGGACCCTGGCCGGGGTCGCACTCGCCACCGGCATGGTGCGGGCCCTGGGCACGGACGCCCGTGTGTCCGGCGCGCTGGCGGTGGTCTCGGCGGGCCTGTCGTACACGCTGAACCGTACCGGCTACGCCTACTCCCAGTGCTTCACCGCCGCGTACGTCGTCTTCCTGCTCGGCATGGGCGGCCAGGCATGGGAGCAGACGGTCCCGGAGCGGGTGGTGCTCACCCTGCTCGGCGGGGCCCTGGCCATGCTGGCGTACGTGGTGTACCCCGCATGGGAGACACCCCGACTGCCGAGTCGGCTTGCGGACTGGCTCGCCGCCAACGGCCGCTATGCGGCCGCGGTGCTCCGCAACTATGCCGAACCGACCCGGAAGCATCACGCCGACATGCGCAGGGCACTGCTGGAGAGCAGGGAGGCACGTGCCGCCTGGCAGGAGGCATACGACCGGGCAAGGCAGGAACCGGTCCGCCCCAGGGGTCTGACGTCGCGCGAGGCGCAGGAGGCGCAGGAGGCGCTCAAGGGGTTCGGCCGGGCAGCGATGCTCATGGAGAGCCACGTCCCGCGGGCCGACAGCCGTTTCGTCCCCGAGGCGGAGCAATTCGCCGAGGCCCTGGAGACGGACACCGCGAAGGCGGCAGTCGCCGTGCGCGAGCACAGGAATCCGGACTGGGGACGCGTGGAGGAGGCGCTCCACGCGTGGGAGGACGCCGCCGCCGGCAACGGGAGCCCGGTCGTGCGGCGCGAGGCGGAACTGCAAAAACGGGCCTTGGAGGACCTCGCGACAGCCGTGAGCCGCACCCCCCTGGAACGGGACGTCGGCTCTGCTCGCGAGGAGCGGCGGGTGCGGGCCGCCGTGGCGACGGAAGGTGACGGATCAGGACCCGTGCACCGGGGTGGGTGACGACGAGCCGATGTCATTCATCCAGCCTTAGTGCCCACTGACATGCTTGGTCACCACGCCGGCTACCGCCGTACGCGCGGCATTCCCAGGCCGATCCAGGAGATGATCTCGCGCTGGATCTCGTTGTTGCCGCCGCCGAAGGTGAAGATGACCGCCGATCGGTAGCCGCGCTCCAGTTCGCCGTGCAGGACGGCGCCCGCGGAGCCCTCCTTCAGCGGGCCTGCGGCGGCGACGATCTCCATGAGCCAGGCGTAGGCGTCCCGGCGGGCCTCGGAGCCGTAGACCTTGACGGCGGAGGCGTCCTGCGGGGTGAGCGTGCCGTTCTCGACGGCCGAGACCATCCGCCGGTTGAGCAGCTTCAACGCGTCGAGGCGGGTGTGGGTGCGGGCCAGCAGCCGGCGCACCCACGGCAGGTCGGCCACCCGCCGGCCGTCGGCGAGCTTGGTCTCGTGCGTCCAACGCTGCACGTCGTGCAGGGCGCGGACGGCCATCGTGCCGTGCGCGGCGAGGGTGACCCGCTCGTGGTTGAGCTGGTTGGTGATCAGCCGCCAGCCCTGGTTCTCCTCGCCGACCCGGCGGGAGACGGGGACGCGGATGTTCTCGTAGTAGCTCGCGGTGGTGTCGTGGGAGGCGAGGGTGTTGATGACCGTGCAGGAGTAGCCGGGGTCGGAGGTCGGCACCAGGAGCATGGTGATGCCCTGGTGCGCGGGCGCCCCGGGGTCGGTGCGCACGGCGAGCCACACCCAGTCCGCGGTGTCGCCGTTGGTGGTCCAGATCTTCTGCCCGTTGACGACGTACTCGTCGCCGTCGCGTACGGCCCGCGTCTTCAGGGCGGCCAGGTCGGTGCCGGCGTCCGGCTCGCTGTAGCCGATGGCGAAGTCGATCTCGCCGGAGAGGATGCGCGGCAGGAAGTACGCCTTCTGCTCGTCGGTGCCGAACCGCATGAGCGTCGGACCGACCGTGTTCAGGGCCATCAGCGGCAGCGGTACGCCGGCCTGCGCCGCCTCGTCGAAGAAGATGAACTGTTCCATCGCCGTCATGCCGCGCCCGCCGTACTCCCGGGGCCAGCCGACGCCGAGCCAGCCGTCCTCGCCGAGCCGGCGGACGGTGTCACGGTAGAACCGCTTCTGGGCGGCCGGGTCGGCGTAGCGCGCGTAGGCGTTGTCCGGGACCAGCCGGCCGAAGTAGGCGCGCAGCTCGGCGCGCAGTCGCTGCTGCTCGGGCGTGTGATCGAGGTGCACGGCGCCTCCAGGGTCCCCAAGGGCGGTCCTGACGGCGCACACCGTAGAACGTGTTCCAGTAATTGGGAATGCCCGGGGCTCCGGCGAGTTGGGGCCGGGGAAGGCCTCACGGCCGTGCGGAAGCGGTCAGCGAAGGATGTCCAGGAAGTCCGAGCACGCGTCGACGCAGGCCCGGCAGGTCGCCGCCGCGGACTCGGCGCCGGGGTACTCGTCGAAGGCCTTGGCGCATTCGAGGCACACCGAGCGGCACCACTCCAGGCGCACCCGGATGCCTTCCTCGTCCTGGTGGTTCTCCTCGCAGAGCACACGGCAGGTGGCGTCGCACACCTCCGCGCACATGATGCCCAGCCGGCGCACCCGTTCCTGGCGCTCGGTGCCGTCCGGGTCCACCAGGCTCGCCCGCACCGCGCAGGCCCGGGCGCACTCCGTGCAGGCCTGCGCACAGGTGAAGCGGTCCTCCAGGAACCTGTAGAGCTGCGCTTGCGAAGTCGGCGTCGTCACACCGTGCGGGTAGCCGGGGCGGGCAGCGGCAAACACTCCCCGGCGACACGGAAGGACCCTCCGCCGGACGGGGTGCGTGTCGTGTCGCCGCCCGTCGGCACCCGGTCACGTAAAGTGTCCGGTTCGCCCTGTTCTGGGTGGGGTATCCCTGTTCTATGAGTACCGCATCGATGCAGCTGGCCGCGGCGAGCGGCCTCATGAGCCTCGTGCTCTTCCTCGTGGCCGTGGCCTTGCTCGCGTTGCTCGGCGGCGGATTCTGGATGAACTCCCGCGTCAAGTACCGCGAGTCCCCCCGCCCGAGGCCCGACGAGCAGCCCAAGCTGCCACCGGAAGGACCGGTGCACGAGGTCCGGGAGAACAGGGAATCCCAGGAGGTTCCGCAGATGCCCGAGGGCGGTCGCCCGCTCACCCCGTACGAGCTGAGCAACATGGACAGCAGACCCAGCGACTCCAAGGACCGGCCGCGCTGGAGCAGCGGATCCAGCGGCTCGTTCGGCGGCGGCGGACTCGGCGCCCACTGATCCGGCGGCCCGGGCCCGAGTGAACGGCGCCCGGACGGCCCCCACCCTCGAGCCCTTCGACGAGTCCGGCGGTCCCCCGGCCCGCGCCGGACCGCCGGACGCCCCCTAGGAATCCTTCCGGGCGGCGTCCAGGTGGCCGACGCGGGCCACGTTCTGCACGTCTTCCGCGTCCCGGCTCGGTTCGGCCGCGAACCAGGCGTCGAGGATCTCCGTCAGCAGCGGCTGTGAGGTCAGCCGCAGGCTCAGCGCCAGCGCGTTGGCGTCGTTCCAGCGGCGGGCGCCGTCCGCCGTCGCGGCGTCGGTGCACAGGGCCGCGCGCACGCCCGGCACCTTGTTCGCCGCGATGGACGCCCCGGTGCCGGTCCAGCAGCACACCACCGCCTGGTCGGCCGCGCCCTCGGCGACGTCCCGGGCGGCCGCCTCGGAGCAGACCGCCCACCGGGCGTCGGCGCCGGGCCGCAGCGCGCCGTGGACGCGCACCTCGTGGCCGCGTTCGCGCAAATCCTCGACGAGGCGGCGGGCCACAGGTTCGTCCATGTCGGAGGAGACGGAGATCCGCATACCGCGGAGCGTAGCCCCTGCCGGGCGCCGGCGGACCGCCCACGGAGAACGGCCCCGCAGTCGCCTGCGGGGCCGTTCGGCCGTGACGGTCTCAGCCGCGACGGTCTCGTGGCCCGGAGCCGGGGCGGATGGCCCCCGAGCCGGCTCGGGCCGGTCGGTCAGGGGTGCTCGGGCTTCTGCGCCGGGGGCACTCCGCCGCCCTCGCCCCCGCCCTTGCGGCCCTTGTCCGAGCCGTGCGGGTGGCCGCCCGTGCCGCGGTCGGTGGGCTGGCCCGCCTTGAGCCTGCCGCTGTCCTGCGGGGTGGCGCCTCCCTTGTCACTGCGCCGCTGTTCGGGCTGTTGCGGATTGGACATGCGCCGGACTCCCTCCGGGTGGTGCGTGATCGTTGCGGGGTCCGGGTTCCCAGCACGGCCCGGGTGACGCGCACCGCCGGCGGATCGCCTCACCCGGAGTCGGTCAGCGCCCGGTGGAGATGTTCCAGGGCGTCGAGGAGGACGGAGCGGTGGTACCAGCTCAGCCAGGCGGCCGTGTCGGCGGCCAGCAGGGCGACGGTCTCGGCCTGGGCGGCGGTCGGCCGGTGCCCGGCCTCGGCCCAGTGCAGGGTGATCACGCCGGTGCAGGAACCGGCCGAGGACAGGACGGGGACGCTGTGCAGGGCGCGGGTGCCCGTGGTCAGCAGGACGCGCCGCCAGTCCTCGGAGAGCAGTGTGTCGGCGGCCACGTCGGGGACGCTCACCCGGCGCCGCCGCGTCCGGGCCAGCGCGTCCGGTGTGCCCTCGTCCCGGCCCCGCACCAGATGGTCGAGGAACGTCTCCGCACAGCCGTGGTGGGTCTCCGGCGCCAGCGTGCCGACGGCGGGGTCCACGAACTGCACGTATCCGGCGGGGGCCCGTCCGACGGCCAGCGACTCGTGCAGCACGGCGTCGATCATCTGCCGCCGGCAGCGCGGATCACGGCCGCCGCGTCCCAGGAGCCGCAGCTGGGGCACCGGAAGCGGGAGGCGGCCCGGGAACCACTCCTCGCCGTCCGGGGGCCGGGCCGCGACCACGGCGGAGACGAGCACCCGCAGGGGCACGTTGAACCGCTGCGAGGCCTCCCGCAGCACCCGGAAGGCGCTGCCCGAGTCCGGGAGGCCGTAGCGCACCATCAGCGTGCCCTGCGCCATGCCGATCACCGGGGCGGTGCGCACCCGGGCGCGCAGGGCCCGGACCTCCTTGTGCAGCTCCTCGTACGAGGGCCGCAGCGGGTCCGACATCTGCGACCGCCACGTGGGCAGCTCCTCGACCCGGGTGGCGGTGCGGGCCAGTTCCCGCAGCGCCTCGTCGAGGGTGGCGAAGAGCCGGACGCCGTCCAGGCGGGCGAGGTGCACCGCCTCGCGCACCCCCGGCCGGGCGCGGACGATGATCAGGTCCGGGCGTCCGGTGCGGACGCGGGTGGTCTCGCTGAGGGTGCGCAGCACCGCGGCACCGCCGAGCTGCACATGGGCCATGTCGAGGACGGGCCGCAGCCCGGCGCGGTCCGCCTGGTCCAGGTGGCCGCGCAGCTCCTCCGACCAGGCTTCGGCCCCCTGGGCGTCCAGGCTGCCGGACATGCGCAGGAGCAGCGCGCCCTCGGCGGGCAGTCCCTCGACCACCGAGGACTCGATGACGAGCGGGGCCGGTGCGCCGGGACGGTCGGAAGAGGCTTTCATCGCACCACCAGTCAGGACGTCGCGCAGAAGTGTGTCGGCCTCTTCCCGACCTCGATGAACCACTTCGTACGGCAGGCTGCCGACCCCGGCCCGCGGGTCCCGGGGGTGGGGGCGCGGGATCGTCCCGCGCCGGTGTCAGTGGGTGTCGCCGGGTGGCTCCGGTGCCGGTCGGGGTTCCGGCGTGTTCAGGGCCGACGCCATCGTGGCATGCACCCGGACACCCGGCAGTCCGGCGGTGCGCAGCGCCTCCCGCACGTGGGGTCGCGGTTCCACGACGGGCAGGACACGGCCGGACACGGCGAGGAACGCGGTCGCCCGCTCCAGGGCGCGCATGGCGTCCGAGCAGGCCAGGTACACCTCCGTCAGGTCCAGCACGGGGTGTTCCCCGGTGTCGTCGGCGTGGCCGATGTGCCCGGCGAGGGCCGCGGAGAAGTCCGCGGCGTTGGAGGCGTCGACCGTGCCGCGGGCCTTGAGGACGCTGACGTCCCCGGCCTCGGGGCGGTGCTCGTGCACGGTCCGCAGCAGGAGCGGGGAGGGCCCGCCGGGGCGGACGCGGGCATGGGAGAGCTGACCGTTTTCCATGGGGATCCGGCTTCCTGGACGGGAAAGGACCAGCCGGCCGCGTCTTGACCGGGGCATCAGAGTGCCCCCGGGCGCGGGCCGGACGCAACGACGTCACCCGGGCGTGTCGGGCCGGGCCCGGCGCGGCCCGCCCGGCCCGCGTCCCGTCCGTGTGCCGCCGTGACGGGCTCCGCGTCCAGGAAGTCGGCCGGCGTACCGCCGGGCGGGTGAGTTCCGGCGCGTCCGTGTCGAGAGGGCGCGCAGCGGCCCGAAGACGCCCCGGCCCCGGGCGGCCGAGTCGTGGGCGGGCGGGAGCGGCGGGTGGAGGCCGCCCGCGCTCCGGAGGACCTGTCGGCGCGCGCACCACGCGGCGCAGGGGGGAAGCCGGGCGCCGGGCAGCAGGGCAAGTCGGGTTCCGGCGGCAGGGGTGACGCAGCGAGGACGGCGTCGAGCAGATCCCCGGCGGCCCGCTCGCCGGCCAGAGTGCGGGCGGCGAGCAGGCCGGGCCTCGGGTGGCCGATCCGTGGGCCGCACTCCGGGGCCGCACTCCGGGGCCGCACTCCGGGGCGCGCGGCGAGCGTGGCCGGTGGCGTGCTCAGCGGGCGTGCGCGATCTCCGGTCCGGGCCGCCGGGCTTCGGCACGGACCGGCCGGAGCAGCATGAGGCAGGCCGCGGCGACCTCGCCGGTGCGCAGGCGCAGCAGGCGGGCGTCGGGGGTGCGGCCGTGCGGGTCGCCGGGGGGTCCGGGCTTCCACAGGGCCAGGTGGTGCGGTCCCGGGGGCGGGCCCCACAGCCGCGGGGAGACCGGTCCGAACAGGGTGACCGAGCGGGTGCCGTGGGCCACCGCGAGATGGGCGAGGCCGGTGTCGCCGCTGAGCACCAGGGACGCGCCCGCCACCAGGGCGGACAGTTCCACGAAGGGCAGGCCGCCGGTCAGCACGTCGCGGGTGTGCTGACCGCTGCGCTCGGCCACGGAGTGCACGAGTGCCTCCTCGCCGGGGCCGCCGGTGAGCACCACATGGTGTCCGGCGGCGCGCAGGCACCGTACGACGGCGGCGTACCGCTCCCCCGGCCAGCGGCGGGCGCCCGAGGCGGCCCCGGGGTGCACGAGCACCGCGCCCGGCGCCGGGGACGGCGCGGTGGGCGGCGGCAGCCTCAGGTCCAGGGGGTCGGCCGGGATGCCGTAGGCGTGCAGGAAGGCGCACCAGCGGTCCCGTTCGTTGGCGTGCCCGCGCCACGGCGGCCCGTCCGGGCAGGCGTGGGCGAGCAGCCGGCGCGGGCGCAGGGCGGCGAGCGCGTCGCGGCTCTCGGGACCGTTGCCGTGCAGGTCGATCGCCACGTCCGGTGCGGGTGCGGCCCAGTGGGCGAGTGAGGGCACCGCGCGGCCGGGTGCCTCGGCCGGGAACACGGCGTCGACCGCACCGGTGGCCAGGGCGAGTTCGGTGAGGCCCGCCGGCTGGGCGAGGACGATGCGGTGGCCGGGGAAGGCGCGGCGGACACCGCGCAGCGCGGGCACTCCGGCCAGCAGGTCACCGAGCCCCAGCGCACGCAGCACCAGGACGGTCGGGGGGTGCGGGGTTCGGGTCACCGGGTCGGACCTCCGGTAGGTGTGGATGCCGGGGCGGGGTGGTGGCAGCGCCCGGGTACCCCGATCGGCGGGACGATCCGGGGCGCCGGTCGCGGCGGCCGGCCTGGGCGGCGTGCGGGCACCGGAGCCGGCTCGCGCGTGCGGTGGCTCATCGCGCCGGTCCCGTGGCGGGTGCCGGGGACAGGGCCGCACGACGGGCGAGGCCGGTGGTGGAGCGGCCGTCGAGGTAGGGCAGCAGGAGGACCTGTCCGCCCCAGCTCTCCACGAGGGGCTGTTCGGGCAGCGGGGTGCGGGCGTAGTCGCCGCCCTTGGTCCAGATGTGCGGGCGCAGTTCGCCGAGGATGCGTTCCGGTGTGTCGTCGTCGAAGACGGCCACGGCGTCGACGCACTCCAGGGCGCGCAGCACCCGGACCCGGTCGGCGACCGGGACGAGGGGCCGGCCGCCGCCCTTGCGGCGGCGCACCGAGTCGTCGGAGTTGACGCAGACGATCAGGCAGTCGCCGGCCCGGCGGGCGGCCTGCAGCAGGGCCACGTGACCGGCGTGCAGCAGGTCGAAGCAGCCGCCCGCGGCGACGAGCGTGCCGCCCGCCGCCCGGACCCGGGTGGCCGTGCGTACGGCGTCCGCCGTGGTGTCGGCGTCGGCCGGGACGTGTTCGGGCGCGTCGTGCAGTTCCCGCACGGCCAGCGCCCGGGCGCCGCCCTCCGCGACGTAGCGGGTCGCCGCGTGCACGGCCTCCTGTACGGCGGCCTCGGTCAGGGCGCCGTCCGCGAGCAGTGCGGCGGCGGTCGCGGCGAACCGGTCGCCCGCTCCGCACGGGTCGCCGGCGGCGGCCGCCGGGGTCGGCACGAGCAGGGGGGTCTCGCCGTGGGACAGCAGGGTGCCGCGCTCGCCGAGGGTCACGGCGACGGCCCGGGCCCGCCAGGCCCGGACGAGGGTGCGGGCGTCCCGCGCCGCGGTGCGCAGCCCGGCCTGCTCGTCGCAGTCCCGGCCGTCCTCCAGTCGGCGGGCGAAGGCGCGGGCCTCCTGTGCCGAGGGGGTGGCCAGGCGGACGCCGGGGACGGGCGCCCGGCCCCGCACATGGGGGTCCCAGACGACGGGCGCCTCGGCGGCGGCGGTGGTCAGGGCCGCCCGGAGGACGTCGGCGGTGCCACGGCCGTAGTCGGCGACCAGGACGCCGCCGGCCCCGGTCACGGCGGCCACGGCGGGCCTGGTCGTCTCGCGGGCGCGTCCGTCGCCGTCGTCCAGGCGCAGCAGCGGCCGGTCCCCGGCGAGGACGCGCGTCTTGCTGCTGAGCGCGCCTTCCAGCGGTACTTCCACCAACGTGACCCGGCCGGACAGCAGTTCGCGCAGGGTGTCGCTGGCCGGGTCGGTCCCGAGCGCGGTGACGAGGGTGACGGGTCGGCCGTCCGAGGCGGCGAGGCAGGCGGCGAGGGCCGCGCCGCCCGGGCGGGAGCTGCGCCGGGTGCCGTGCACCACCGGCACGGGCGCGTCCGGGGCCAGCCGCTCGGCCCGGCCGCACAGGTCGTGGTCGAGCAGGGCGTCGCCCACGACGACCAGGGGCGTGCGCGGGGTGCTCATGCGTGACCTTTCCCGGGGGCCGCGGGCCGGTGGGGCGCGGCCCGGCCGACGGTGCGGGCCCGGCCCACGAGCCGGCCGACGACACCCGGTTTGCCGTCGGGGCAGGGCGTGCCGTCGACAGCTGTCGGGTCATGGGCTTCCGGCCGGCCGGCGGGGCCGGGGAGGTCGTCCGCGTCGGCGGCGGCCCGGTCGGCCTCGCCCCGCTCGACCGCCTCGTCGAAGGCCTCGCAGAGCATGTGCACGGCCACCAGGTGCAGTTCCTGCACGGTGGCCGCGACGGGTGCGTCCACGCACAGCGAGTCGTCCGCGCCGAGCTGCAAGGGGTTGGGCGCCCGTCCGGTCAGTGCCCACACGGCCATGCCGAGCCGGCGGCCGCGTTCGGCGGCGGCCAGCAGGTTGGCGCTCGCCCCGCTGGTGGACAGCAGCAGGAGGACGTCTCCCGGGCGGCCGTGGGCGGCGGTCTGGCGGGCGAACACCTCCTGGACGCCGTAGTCGTTGGCGATCGCCGTGGTGGAGGAGGTGTCGGCGTGCAGGGCGACCGCGGAGAACGGCGGCCGTTCGTCCCGGTAGCGGCCCACGAGTTCGGCCGTCAGGTGCTGTGCCTGCGCCGCGCTGCCGCCGTTGCCGGCCACCAGCAGCCGGGAGCCGCGGCCGAGGCGCCGGGCGAGTTCGGTGCCCCAGCGTTCGATGAGTGGACCGCTGTCGCGGAACGTCTCCAGCGCCTTGACCAGGTCGTCGCAGTGGGTGGTGTCGGTGACGGTCTTCATCGGACGACTCCCGAGAGCGAGCGGATCGGGGACACCTCGCCGTAGACACCTGCCACCCCGTCGGCCACGCGGTCCCAGGTGTAGTGGGCGAGGACCCGTTCGCGGCCTGCGGCTCCGTAGCGGGCGAGCCGGTCGGGGTCGGCGAGCAGGCAGCGGACGACCGCGCCGAGGTCGTAGTCGTCGTCGGCGGGGACGAGGACGCCCGTGGAGCCGTCCACGACCGTGTCGAGCTGGCCGCCCACCGCCGTGGCCACGACCGGGGTCGCGCAGGCCATGGCCTCCAGCGGGACGATGCCGAAGGGCTCGTACAGGGGCAGGGACAGGACGAGGTCGGCGCCGGCCATCAGCCGCCGCATGCGGTCCCGGCCCACCCCGCCGAGCAGGGTCACCCGGTCGGCGACCCCGCACTCGCCGGCGACGGCGTGGAGGCGCGCGGCCTCGGGCTCGGTGCCGAGCAGGTCGGCCTCGGGGCCGCCCGCGATGAGGAGTTCGGCGTCGGGGACGCCCGCGAGGGCGCGGATGGCCCGGTCGAAGCCCTTGCGGGGCACGAGTCGGCCGACGGACAGCAGTCGCCGGCGCGCGCCGGGCAGCCGGGTGTCGGCGGCGCGGGTGAACTGGTCGGGGTCGACACCGCAGGGCACGATGCCGATCCGGTCCTCGGGCAGCCCCATGGCCTTGAGTTCGGCCACCTCGTCGCTGCACGTGGCGATGATGCGGGCGCAGTCGTGGCCGACGGCCTCCTCGATCGCGAGCCGTTCGGCCGGGCTGGTGTCGGCGGTGCCCTGGTAGCGCTTCTTCACGGTGCCCAGCGCGTGGTACGTCTGCACGACGGGGATGCCCAGGCCCCGGGCGCCCGCCAGGGCGGCGAGGCCGGACATCCAGAAGTGGGAGTGCACGACGTCGGGCGGGCCCGGCGACCACTGCCGGGCCAGGAAGTCGCCGAACTCGGCCATGTACGGCAGGAGTTCGTCCTTGGGGACGGGTGCGGGCGGCCCGGCCGGCACGTGCACCACCTGCACCCCGTCGATGAGGGTCATCCGGTCCGGCAGGCCCGCCGAGTCCCGCCGGGTGTACACCGTGACCCGGTAGCCCTTTCTCGCGAGTTGCCCGGCGACCTGTGCCACGTACACGTTCTGGCCGCCCGCGTCCGGTCCGCCGAGCGCGGCCAAAGGGCTGGCGTGCTCGGAGACCATGGCGACACGCCCGGCCGTGTGCGGGATACGGCTCATCGGGTGACCTCCTTGATCAGGCGCTCCCAGTCGTCCAGGAAGCGCCGCTCTCCGTAGCGGGCCTGTGCCGCGGCCCGGGCCGTCCCGCCCGTGCGGCGGGCCTGTTCGGGATCGGCGAGGTACACCCGCAGGGCGTCCTCCAGTACGTCGAGGCGGTTCGAGACCACCCCGGCACCGTCGGGGACCGCTTCCCGGACCTCCGTGGTGTCGAGGGCGACCACGGGCATGCCGAGGAACATCGCCTCCAGCAGGGACAGGCCGAGCGAGGTCCAGCGCACGGGGTGCAGGTAGACCCGGCACCTGGCCATCTCGCGGTGGAGCGCGTGCTGGGGCAGGTCGCGGGTGCGGCAGCGCTCGGGCGGCAGGCCGAGGTGGTCGGCGAGTCCTTCGGTGCGCATCCCGAAGACGTCCAGGGGCGCGGACCGGGCGAACCGGGGCAGCAGGTCGGTGCCGGTGGTACGGCCCCTGCGCACGGGTTCGTTGACGACGACGGCGGCGCGCCGTTCGGTGCCGGTCCACAGCGGGCCGGGGTCGATGATGCCGTGCTCGACGACGTCGGTCGGGGCCCGGCCGGTGTCCCACATCAGCCGGTTGAAGTGGGTGACGTGGACGACCGGGATCGCGGACTGCCCGGCCAGCGGGTGCCGTTGCCGCTCGGGCGATTCGTCGGGGCTGTTGTGCTCGACGTACACCGCGGGCACGTCGACGCCGGGCCGGCGGCCGGTCCAGCGCCGGGCGAGGCCGGGTTCGTGCGGCCGTTGAAGGACCATCAGGTCGATCTCGCAGTGCCGGAGTTCCGCCGGTGTCCGCTCCCGCACGGTCTTTGGCCAGTCCCAGGTCCGGGCCCGGCCGAGGCCGTCGGGGCCGCGGTCCCCGGTGACCGGGACCAGGTAGGTGTGCGGGCCCTGCACGAAGGCGGTGAGCCACGATCCGTGCACGTGCCAGACGAGGATGTTCATGAGGGCCGCTCCTGGATGAGCTTGTGGACCGCGCGCACCACGTCCTGTCCGGTGACCTCGTCCAGGCAGGGATGGCCGGGCACCGGGCAGGTCAGGGCCCGGGTGTCCGCGCACGGCGCCGACTGGTCACCGAGCAGGATGACGGGGACGCCGTACGGCGCCCAGCGTCCGGCCGGGACCACCGGCGCGAACAGCGACACCACGGGCGTGCCGACCGCGGCGGCCAGATGGGCGGGGCCGGTGTTGGCGCTGATCACGACGTCGGCCGTGTGCAGCACCCCGGCCAGGGTGCGCGCATCGGTCCGGCCGCCGAGGTCGACGGCCACGTGCCCGCCGACCCGCCGGGTGAGGGCGGTCTCGTCCGGGCCGCCGGTGACGACCACGCGGTGCCCGGCGTCGGCGAGCAGGGCGACGGCCTCCTCGCAGCGGCCGGGGCTCCAGGCACGGGCGGGGGCGCTGGCCCCGGGGTGCAGGACGACGTACGGGCCGTGACCGGTGAGGCCGGCGGTGTCGGGGGGCGGCAGTGTCCGCGGCCGCCCGTCGTCCCCGGCCGGTGCCGGGAAGCCCAGGGCGGCGGCCGTGTCGAGCGCCGCTTCCACCTCGTGCCGGTCCGCCGCCCTGCGGTGGCGTACGTCCAGCAGCCGCCCGGGGTGGTCGACGCTGTCGGCGCCGATGCGCCCGATGCCGGCGAGCCGCAGCAGCAGCGCGGTGGGCAGGGGGCTCTGGTGGAACGAGGTGAGGATCAGGGCGGTGTCGTAGGACCCGGTGCGCAGCCGGCCGAGGAGTGCGTCGATGTCCGCCGGGTCGACCGGGGGCGGGTCGAAGCCCTCCCAGGGCGACTCCCAGACGAGCACCTCGTCGACGCCGGGCAGCAGCCGGGCGGCGTCGGCGCCGCGCGGGCCGCACAGCAGGGTGACGTGCGCGGAGCGGGCGGCGACGGCGCGCACGGCGGGGCCGGCGAGCAGCACGTCGCCGAAGCCGTCGAGGCGCACGACCAGGGCTCTCACGGCGACCGCCGGCCGGCCGGCGTGACCGGCGTGCCGTGGGCGGCCGGGCGGTGCGTGCGCCCGCGACCGGGGGCCGGACGAGCGCCGTCCCGGTGACCGGGTTCCGGCGCCGGGCGGTGCCACCGGTCCAGGACTCGGCGTACCGCCGTGGGCAGGTCCGGGGCGGTCAGATCGGCGAAACGTTCCACCTCTTGGGGTGCGGTGACCGCGTTCGGGACCAAAAGCCCCCGGGCGCCGGCCGCGTGGGCGGCCAGGACGTCGGCGGCGATGTCCCCGACCACCACGCACGCGGCGGGTGCGACGCGCAGTCGCGCGGCCGCCGCGAGGACCAGGCCGGGCCGGGGTTTGCGGCACCCGCAGCCGGCGTCAGGGGCATGCGGGCAGAACACCCAGGCGTCCAGACCGCCCAGGAGCGCGTCGGCGCGCCGGTTGACGCGCAGCACCTGCTCGGTGGTGAGCAGCCCGCGCCCGATGCCGGACTGGTTGCTGACCACCCCGGTGGCCAGGCCGTGCGACCGCGCCAGGGCGACGGCCTCCGCGGCGCCCGGCAGCAGCCGGACCCGGCCGGGTTCCCCGTTGTACGGCACGTCCGCGACGAGCGTGCCGTCGCGGTCGAACAGGACGGCGGACACGCTCGTCATCCGGCACCCCCGAGGGGCTCGGCGTGCCGGTGGCGGACGACTCCGCGCAGCCAGTGCCGGACGGCGAGGGGCGGGATGAGCACGCTGGTGCCGAGCATCCCCGTGATCTCGCGTGCGGTCCGCGGGCCGGGCATGATGCGCGCGAGGGCGAACTCGGCGGTGCCCAGCGTCCACAGCGCCGCGCAGACCGTCGCGGCGCGGCGCCGGCCGGTCAGGGCGCAGGAGGCGGCGGCGAGCGCCGCGCCGGTGACCAGCAGGTGCCGGCGGAACCGGCCGCGGGGTGCCTGGGCGCGGTCCCACCAGTCGCGGCCGTGCAGCCGGTTCATCAGGGCGTCGTCGGCGTTGCCGCGCTGGGCGGGCAGCGAGGCCCACCAGTGGGCGGCGCGGACCGGGTGCCGGGTGACGCGCCGGCCCCGGATCAGGGACCAGCCCGCCCGCTGCATGCGCAGGGCGAGGTCGGCGTCCTCACGGAAGGCCCGCGGGAAGCGTTCGTCGAAGCCGCCGGCCCGGGTCAGCGCCCGGGTGCGGTAGGCCATGTCGGCGGTGGCCCAGGCCGCGTTCTCCAGGCCCTTGGTGTTGCGTTCCCAGTCGGTGGGCCGGCGGTCCGGGGGCAGGGGGACACGCAGCCGCCCCTGGATGCCGCCGACGTCCTCGCCGGCCTCCCGCAGGTCCTCGGCGAGCATCCGGGACCAGTCCGGCAGCACCTGGACGTCGTCGTCCAGGAAGACCGTCCACGGCGTGCGGACGGTCCGCCAGCCGGCGTTGCGGGCGGCGGCCGGCCCCTTGCCGCAGGTGCGCAGGGTCCGGACCCGGTCGAGGAGCGGTCCGGCCGACTGGAGCGGCAGGTCGCCGTCCGGTTCGGGCCGGTCGTCCACGACGATCACCTCGTGCGGGGCGTGGTCGTCGGCCGCGGCGAGGGCCCGCAGGCACTCGGCGAGGCAGGGGCGCCCGATCGTGGGCACGACGACGGTGTAGGCGGGAGCGTCGGTCATGCGTACGCCCTTCCACGGCGGATCGCGAACGGGCCGAGCACCAGCAGGTCCACGGGTGCCGAGCCGAAGCACTCCAGGGCATCCCGGGGGTCGTCGACCATGGGGCGTCCGGCGGTGTTGAGGCTGGTGTTGACCACGACGGGCAGCCCGGTGCGCCGTGCGAAGCCGTCGATCACGCGGGCCACGAGTGGTTCCTCGGCGCGGTCCACGGTCTGGATGCGGGCCGTGCCGTCGACGTGGACGACGGCCGGGACGCGGGCCTTCCAGTCGGCGGCCACGTCGTGCACGAAGAGCATGTGGGGGCTGGGCAGCGGTCCGTCGAACAGCTCGGCCGCCCGCTCCGCGAGGACCATCGGGGCGACGGGCCGGAACTCCTCGCGGCCCTTGACCGCGTTGAGGCGTTCCACGTTCTCCGCCCGGCCGGGGTGGGCGAGCAGGGAGCGGTGGCCGAGCGCACGCGGCCCGTATTCGGCGCGGCCCTGGAACCAGGCGACGATGCCGTCGGCGGCCAGTGCCTCGGCGGCCGTCTCGGCAACGTCCGGGGGCTCCTCGTACGGTACGGCCGCCCGCTCCAGCCGGTCGCGCAGTTCGGTGTCGCTCCAGCCGCGGCCGAGCGCCGCGGTCGGCATCGGTTCGAGGGTGTCCTTCCGGCCGGCGACGTGCGCGGCCGCGCCGAGGGCGGTGCCGGCGTCCCCGGCGGCCGGCTGCACCCAGATGTGCCGGAAGCCGCTGTCCCGCCACAGCCGGGTGTTGGCCACGCAGTTCAGCGCGACGCCGCCGGCCATGGTCAGCGCGTCCTCGCCGGTGTGCTCGCGCAGCCACCGGGCGAGGGCGAGCATCGTCTCCTCCAGGCACAGCTGGGCGCTGGCCGCGAGGTCGGCGTGATCCTGGTGCCAGGCGCCCCCCGCCGGGCGTGGCGGCACGAGGTCGGTCCAGGGGACCGGGCGGGCCCGGAAGCCGCCCCGGCCGTCGGGCCGGACGTACTCCCGCAGCCGGCCGGCGAAGCGCGGGGTGCCGTAGGAGGCGAGTGCCATGACCTTGAACTCGTCGCTGCTGCGCAGGAATCCGAGGTGCTGGGTGAGGTCCTCGTAGAAGAGACCGAGGGAGTCGGGCAGTTCCTGGGCGCCGAGGACGGTCAGTTCACGGTTGGTGTAGCGGCCGGCCAGGTGGGAGCCGCACTCGCCGCGGCCGTCGAGGACGAGGACGGCGCAGTCGGGGTACGGCGAGACGGGTCCGGCGGAGGCGGCGTGCGCCACGTGGTGGGGCACGAAGCGGACCTTGGCGGGGTCCAGGCCGGGCAGGGCCTCCGCGAGGAAGGCGGGGGCACGGCGGGCGTACTCCTGGCGCAGAGGGTCCCACGGGTCGTCGAGCCCCATCCGGTCGGCGGGGCGGGCGAGGGCGGGGTCGTAGGAGTAGGCGACGGCGTCCAGGTCGGACGGGGTGAGGCCGGCGTGCTCCAGGCACCAGCGGGCCGCCTGCTCGGGCAGTTCCCAGGCGGAGAAGGGCACGGGCCGCTTGCCGTGCTTGCGGCGCGAGAACCGCTCCTCCTCCGCCGCCGCCACGACCCTGCCGTCCGTGATCAGGGCCGCTGCGGGGTCGTGGAAGAGTGCGTTGACACCGAGGACGTGCATGCGCTGTCTCCAGTACGACGGTGGGCGGGCGGTCAGGTCTGCCGCGGGGCGCTGTCCCCCTCCGGCCGGAGGAGGAGCGGAGGCAGCGCCGCGAAGTAGGCGATGGTCTGTTTCAGGCCCTCCTCCCACGGGATCTGGGGCGACCAGCCGAGGAGTTCGTGGGCGAGCGTGGTGTCGGGGCGGCGCCGGCCGGGGTCGTCGACGGGGCGGTCGACGAACGCGATCGGGGAACGGGAGCCGGTGAGGGCGACCACCCGGCGGGCCAGTTCGGCGACGGTGATCTCGTCGCTGCCGCCGATGTTCACCGGGCGCACGGAGCGGCTCTCGGCGACCCGCAGGATGCCGTCGACCGTGTCGTCCACGTAGCACAGCGAGCGGGTCTGGCTGCCGTCGCCGGTGACCGTGAGGGGTTCCCCGGCCAGGGCCTGGCTGATGAACGTGGGCACGGCCCGGCCGTCGTGGGCGCGCATGCGCGGGCCGTAGGTGTTGAACAGCCGCACTATCCCGGCGTTCGTTCCCCTGGTGCCCGCGTGGGCGGTGACCAGGGCCTCGGCGAACCGCTTGGACTCGTCGTACACGCTGCGCGGGCCGACCGGGTTCACGTTGCCCCAGTAGCCCTCGTGCTGGGGGTGCACGAGCGGGTCGCCGTAGACCTCGGAGGTGGAGGCGAGCAGGAAGCGGGCGCCGTCGCGTGCGGCGACCGCCAGGGCGTTGCGGGTGCCCAGGCTGCCGACGTCCAGGGTCTCCAGGGGCAGGCGCAGGTAGTCGGCGGGCGAGGCCGGGCAGGCGAAGTGGAGCACCAGGTCGTAGGGGCCGGGAAGCTCCCGCGGGCAGTGGGGGTCGCAGACGTCGCAGTGCAGGTAGCGGAAGCCGGGCCGGTCCTCCAGGTGGGCGACGTTCTCGCGGCGCCCGCAGGCCAGGTTGTCGGCACAGTCGACTTCGACGTTCGAATCCAGCAGCCGTTCGCACAGGTGGGAGCCGAGGAAGCCGGCGCCGCCGGTCACGAGGGCGCGCCGCCAGGAGAACGGTGTGTCACCAGTCATGAGGTCCATTCCTTCGTCCGCGTCGTGCGCTCGCCCGCGCCGCTGGGAACGCTCCTGCCTGGGCGTTTCGGCGCGCGTCGCGTCCGCGGGCCGGTCGCCGGCCCGGGGGGGAACAGAGGACAGGGCCCGGGCCCCCGCTGCTCCGGAGGACCGCCCTGGTCGGCCGCCACTGGCTGGACGGCACCGGCAGGCAGGGTTCCCCTGCCGGTTGGGTTCACACGTTGACCCCTATTGTCCGGAACGGGGGCTGCTCGCGCGACTTCGAGAAGCTGATACCACGGCGGGCAGAACCTCGCACCACGGCGGCGCGGGGGCGGCGGGGTCCGCAACCGTCCGAAGCTCCCCGCACGGCGGTACGGGCCCGGTCGCCGGACCGCCGGTCCCTGGGCGGACCGTCGTCCGCAACCCACCGCGCACCGGTGCCCGCCCTCGGTGCCGGTGAGCGGGCCGGACGGGTGGTCGTGGGCGCCCGGGGGGGCCGAACGGGCCCGGGAGCCGTGTAACGCGGCGGGGCCGGGGCACTCGGCGCGGCGACGGCCGGCCGGTCACGGTCGCCGCGATTCTCGCAGGAGGTATCGACATGGGTCACGGCGGAAACGTCATCCAGGAGCTGACGACCGATCACCGCGAGGTCGACGAGATGTTCGCCCGCATCGAGGCACTGCCGTCGGGCGCCAAGGAGCGCAAGGACATCGCCGACCAGGTCACGATCGAGCTGGTGCGCCACTCGGTCGCGGAGGAGGCCTACCTCTACCCGGCGGTGCGCGAGCACATCACGGGTGGGGACGCCCTGGCCGACAAGGAACTGGAGGACCACGCCAAGGCCGAGCAGATCATGAAGGATCTCGAAGGCTGTCAGGCGGACGACCCCCGGTTCGACACGCTCATGGCGCAGCTGATGAGCGAGATCAGGTCCCACGTGGCGGACGAGGAGCAGAACCTCTTCCCGCAGTTGCAGAAGGCCTGTCCCCCGGACGCGCTGATGGATCTCGGCGACAAGGTGCGCCGCGCGAAGAAGACGGCCCCCACCCGGCCGCACCCGTCGGCGCCCGACACTCCCCCGGCCAACAAGCTGCTGGCGCCGGGCATGGGGCTGGTCGACCGGATGCGTGACGCGCTCTCGGGCCGGGGCAAGGAGGGCTGAGGCGCGGGCGGCGCGGGGGAAGCCGAGCGCGGCGGCTCCGGCCGCCGTACAGAGGGAGACCGGCCTCCCGGTTCCAGCGGGCCCTCGGGGCGGCGGGTACCGGGAGGCTTTCCGTGTCACGGGGGCTTTCCGTGACTCACGGGGGCAGGTGGGCCGGGTGGAGCAGGTCCGGGTGCGGGGTCCGGTTCAGAGCCAGGGTGTGGTCCGGCCGCTCGCACGGGGGCCGCGGCCGGCCGCGCGGCACAGCAGACGGAACGCCTGGAAGAGGGTCAGCGGCCACAGCAGCGCGAAGCACCACAGCAGCGTGGTGTCGGACGTACGGATGCCCATGACGGCCACGAACACCGACGCCGCGGCGAGCAGCAGCGCCGACACCGGCAGCCAGATCTCGCGTCGCCCGGGCCGGCGCACCGCGGCCATGCGGCGCGTGAGCCGGCGGTCCTTGCGCAGGTCCGCCTCTATCTGCAGCAGCGTGATGCGTTCGCGCGGCGACAGCCGCACCTCGTCGTGCATGTCCCACATCTCCCAGTCGTCCACGGCTACGGCACCTCCTCCGCCGCCGCCCGGCGGCTCCGTGCCCCGGCTGCCCGGGTTCCCCGCGCGGCCCGGCCGATGCGGGGTCTCACACGGCCCCCGGCTCTCCTCACGTTGTGTAGCGCGGGGGGCCGGCCGGGAGGCGGCCACGGCGCCCCGGCCGTCGCGCACCGTGACGACGGGCGCTTGCACGTGACCACGACTGGTGCAAGGTCGATACTGCCATTAGCCCTATCGGCGAACTCGGCCCGACGTCGGACCACGCAGCCCACAAGCCAGGCTCACTAGGAGATACCGATGAGGATGCTGATCAACGTGCCGGAGACCGTCGTGGCGGACGCGCTGCGGGGGATGGCGGCCGCGTATCCCGACCTGACGGTCGACGTGGAGAACCGGGTGATCGTCCGCCGGGACGCACCCGTGGCCGGGCAGGTCGGCCTCGTGTCGGGCGGCGGGTCGGGGCACGAGCCGCTGCACGGCGGGTTCGTCGGCCACGGCATGCTGTCCGCCGCCTGTCCCGGGGAGGTCTTCACCTCGCCGGTGCCGGACCAGATGGCCCGTGCCGCGGCGGCCGTGGACAGCGGCGCCGGAGTGCTGTTCATCGTGAAGAACTACACCGGCGACGTGCTCAACTTCGACATGGCGGCCGAGCTGGCCGAGGACGAGGGCATCCAGATCGCCAAGGTGCTCGTCAACGACGACGTGGCCGTCACCGACAGCCTGTACACGGCCGGCCGGCGCGGCACCGGCGCCACGCTGTTCGTGGAGAAGATCGCGGGAGCCGCCGCCGCGGAGGGCCGGCCGCTGGAGCAGGTGGAGGCCGTCGGCCGCCAGGTGAACGAGAACTCCCGCAGCTTCGGTGTCGCGCTCAGCGCCTGTACGACCCCGGCCAAGGGCAGCCCGACGTTCGATCTGCCCGACGGGGAGCTGGAGTTGGGTATCGGCATCCACGGCGAACCGGGCCGGGAGCGGCGGCCGATGATGACCTCCGGGGAGATCGCCGACTTCGCGGTGAACGCGATCCTGGAGGACATGCCTCCGCGTGGTCCGGTGCTGGTCCTGGTCAACGGCATGGGCGCGACCCCGTTGCTGGAGCTGTTCGGGTTCAACGCCGAGGTGCAGCGGGTGCTGCGCGAACGCGGGGTCGCCGTGGCCCGCACGCTCGTCGGGAACTACGTCACCTCCCTGGACATGGCGGGCGCCTCGGTGACGCTGTGCCAGGCCGACGAGGAACTGCTGCGGCTGTGGGACGCGCCGGTGCGGACCCCGGCGCTGCGCTGGGGGATGTGAGCGCGCGGACGAGGCGTTCACCTTCCCCGGCACGCCGGTCAGCGCACCGGTCAACAGCCCTACCACGCAAGGAGATCCAGTGCTCGACGCCGACTTCTTCCGCCGTTGGATGATGGTGGCCGCCGCGTCCGTCGACCGCGAGGCGGAACGGCTCACCGCCCTCGACTCGGCCATCGGGGACGCCGACCACGGCAGCAATCTGCAGCGCGGGTTCCGCGCCGTGGCCGCCACCCTGGAGAAGGAGGCGCCGGACACCCCCGGAGCCGTCCTGACCGTCGCCGGACGGCAGTTGATCTCGACGGTCGGCGGCGCGTCCGGTCCGCTGTACGGCACCCTGCTGCGCCGTACCGGCAAGGCGCTCGGGGAGGGCGCGGAGGTCGACCGGGCCGAGCTGGCCGAGGCGCTGCGCGCGGGCGTGGAGGGGGTGATGGCTCTGGGCGGGGCGGCCCCCGGTGACAAGACGATGCTGGACGCCCTGGTGCCGGCCGTGGACGCCCTCGGGGACGGTTTCGCCGCGGCGCGGGCCGCCGCCGAGGAGGGCGCGGTGGCCACCACCCCGCTCCAGGCGCGCAAGGGCCGGGCGAGCTATCTCGGCGAGCGCAGCATCGGCCACCAGGATCCCGGGGCGACCTCCTCCGCGCTGCTGATCGCCGCGCTCGAGGAGGCGGCCGCCGGGGTGGAGGGCTGACCGTTGAGCGACGACAAGCGGGTAGGGATCGTGCTGGTGTCGCACAGCGCGCAGGTCGCCGCCTCGGTGGCCGAGCTCGCCAAGGGGCTGGCGGGCGGGGCCGCGTCGGTGCCGGTGGCGCCCGCGGGCGGCACGGAGGGCGGCGAACTGGGCACCAGTGCCGAGCTGATCGCCGCGGCGGCGGCCGCCGTGGACCGGGGCGCCGGGGTCGCGGTGCTCACGGATCTCGGCAGTGCCGTGCTCACCGTGAAGGCGCTGCTCGCCGAGGGCGACGAACTGCCGGACGGCACGCGGCTGGTGGACGCCCCGTTCCTGGAGGGCGCGGTGGCCGCGGTGGTCACCGCGGCCACGGGTGCCGACCTGGCCGCGGTGGAGGCGGCGGCCACGGAGGCGTACGGCTACCGCAAGGTCTGACACCGTCCGGGCATCCGGAGAACGGCAGGCCCGGTGACGAAGGGGAACCACGCGAGGGGCGCGGCCTGCCACCGCCGTCGCGGACGCCCGCCCGCGCAGCGCTCCGTGGGCGTGGTAACAGGCCGCTCCCCGGCCGCAGTGCGGCTGCCGCCATCGCGCACCGGGGCCGCCAAGGGGCGTCCGGGCTCCGCCCGTTACCTCTTCGCCAGCAGGGTCGCCATGAGGCGGGCGGTCAGTCGCCGGCCCTCGGCCACGGCTGCGGCGTGGTCCTCGATGTGCCGCAGCCGGGAGTCGCGGAACACGATGTAGGTGACGCCGGAGGCCGCCCCGCCGTCGCGCGGGTCGGCCTGGATGCCGAGGCCGCGGGCGGTGGCGTAGGAGGCCTCGCCGATGATGTCGCGCGGTCCGGTGTCGCCGACGACGGCGTACTGCACGCGCCCCCGGTACACGACGGCGGCGACCGAGCCGCCCTTCACACCGGAGGCGCGGTGGTTCCAGATGCGGCTGGGTGGCGGGACGACGATGTAGGGCAGACTCTCGGCCTTCAGGTGGCGGCCGTCGGACTGCTGGAAGGCCGTGGAGGCGGCGAACAGCGGGTCGGTACGGCGGTTGCAGCGGGCCGTGGGCTGTCCGTCGCAGTCGATGTCCAGATCGGCCTTCCAGTACACGGCGTCCCGGGTACCGCAGACGGGCACCTTCTTGGCACTGTCGGCGTCGGTGCGGTAGCGGCCTCTGGAGACCTGGGAGCACGACCCCAGTCGGGCCAGCAGGTCGGCGGCGGCGACCTTGCTCTCACTGTGGGCCACCGGCTCCTCCCGGGCCGGGACGGCGGCTGCCGGGACGGGCAGCGATGCCGGGGCTAGCAGGGCGGCGCCGGCCGCGGCCAGCGTCAGCGAAGGGACACGCACACGCACGACGGGGGACCCTCTCCTCGGGGACACGGGGGAAGACCAGCCCACTGTGGGGCGCCCGCGAGCAACGGGCCGTCACGGCAGCACCGAAGGGGCCGGATGGAGCACGCTTCTGACACCCCGTGAGGGGACACCGCACGAAGTCGGCGGCAAAACGGGGCGAACACGGGCGTAGTGGACAACAGGGGCCGAGGATCCGGGCAGATGATAATCCCGGACCCCTCGGCCGCCCGCCGCGGCGCGGGTCGGCGACGACAGCGTGTCCGCGCCACAGACGTGAACTTCCCTGATCTCAAGGGCAGTTCAGCCATACAGGAGAGTTCAGCATACGTAACCCCGCCGGGTGGCCGGCAAGAAACCCCCGAGAACGGCGACTTGCGCACTCGCCCGCGCCTCCCTCTTGCCGCCGCCGCACCGGCGCGTCATATTGGTCCGGACCTTTGCCGTGCCGCCCACACGCCGTCCCCGGGGAGGCAGAGCCGTGCGCCGCGTTCCTCTTCCGCCCGTACTGGTCTGCGCGGTCCTTCTGATGGCCGCGGCCTGCGGCTTCAGCCCCTCCTCGGAGGGTGACGAGGGCCGGGCCCCCGGCGCTCCGGCCGGGGTCACCGCGACGGCGGGCAGCGCCGACAGCGTGCACGTGATGTGGAACGCCGTCCCGGCGGGCCCCGGAATCCGTCTCTACGAGGTGTATCGCGGCGCCACGAAGGTGAGGGAAGTGCCAGGTTCGCAGCACATGGTGGACGTCACCAGGCTCAGGCCGTCCACCCTGTACGCGTTCACCGTGCGGGCCCGTGACACGCGGGGACGGCTCGGCCCGCCCAGCCGTGCGGCGCGGGCGCGGACGCCGGCCAGGGTGGCGGCGGACCGCGCGGCGCCGACCAGGCCGCCGGCGGCCGCCGGGCGCGCCGTCGGCAGCCGCGCGGTCCAGCTGTCCTGGAGTCCGTCCCGGGACGACCGGGGCGTGATCTCGTACGACGTCTTCCAGGGCGGGGCGAAGATCCACAGTGTCGGCGGGAACCAGACGGCGACCGTGGTCACCGGGCTGCGTCCCGGCACCGGTTACGCGTTCACGGTGCGGGCCAGGGACGCCGCGGGCAACCTCTCCCCCGCGAGCGCCGCGGTCCGCCTGCGGACCCCCGGCACGGACGACGGCCGGGGCACCGCGCCCACCGGTTTCACGGCCGCGACCCACCGAACCGGCGGGGCCTACTACCTCGATCTGTCCTGGGATCCGCCGCGCACGGACGGCGTGATCACCGAGTACCGCATCCGGCTCGACGGCGCTGCGGCCACCTCGCTGGTCTGGGGCGGTGATCCGCCGCGCGGCCGGGCGAAGTACAGCTTCTACCTGGGCCGGGCCGCCGGGGAGGAACACCGGGTGCGGCTGCGGGCCCGGCTGCCGGACGGGACCTGGGGCGGCTACTCGGCGGAACGGACGGTGACCACGGGCGGCTGACGGGCGCACCTCCACGGCGTGTCGTCTTGCGCCGGACGTAGGAACCCGTCACCTGACCGGGCGCCTCCCGCGTGCGGGTGGGGCCGGGACCGCGTTGGCTGCGGTGGAGGCAGCACGGGCGTTTCCCGACCCTCGGCGGCGCATGGGACGTACCGCCAACCGTGCCGCCGGAGGCCTAAGCCCATGGACAAAACGCGTCATCTCCTCCGTGCCGGCCTGACCCTGGCGGCCGCCGCCACCCTCCCGGCCGCGCTCGCCGGGCCGTCCGCCGCCGCCTCGGGCATCTCGGTCAGCACCACCGGGACCACGGTCTCGGTGGTCACCAGCGCGTGCTCGCAGATCAACGGCAGCTGGGGCAGCGCCGCGCTGCTCACCAGCAGCCAGGCGAGCTTCTCGCAGGGCCGTCAAGTGGCCCTGGCGGGCACCACCATCAGTCAGTCCGCCGCCTGGTCGGGCGTGAGCCCCGGAACCTACACCGTGGTGGTGGTCTGCTCCAGCGGCAGCACCGCGGGCAGCCAGTCGGTGATCGTCTCCTCCGCCGCGAGGCCGCCGACGACCGCGTCGACGGCGACGGCGGCTCCCTCCCGCGGTGTCGCGGGCGGTCTGGGCGGCGCGTCCCGTGACTACGGCCCGCTGACCGTGGGGGTCGGCGGGGCGCTGGTCGGCGCCGGCGTCGTCGCGACGGCCTGGTTCCTGCGCCGCCGCTCCAAGCCGTACCGCCTCTGAGACAGCGGCACCGTCCCGACGGCCGGCCGGTTCGACCACCGCCGGCCGTCCCGACGGCCGGCGGCCGTCGAACCGGCCCGTGGAACGCGTCAGTTCTCCGGCGGCTCGGCGGGCGCCGTTACGTCGTCCGGGAGTTCGCCGAGACCGGCCGGACCGGTGAGGTCCGTCAGGGCGTCGGCGAGCCACCTCGTCCAGAACGTCTCCAGGTCGATGCCCGCCCGCAGGACCAGATGACGGATCCGGTCCTGCGGGGCGTCGCGGTCCGGTGGGAAGTCCCGCTTCTCGATCTCCCGGTACTCGGCCAACTGCTTCCGGTGCAGCTCCAGATGGCGGCGCAGGTCGTCCTCGAGGCCCGCGGTGCCGACCACGGCCGCCGCCCGCAGCCGCAGCAGGAGGGAGTCCCGCAGCGGCTTGGGGTCCTGGGCCGCGGCGGTCCAGCGGGCCAGTTCCGCGCGGCCCGCCGGCAACACCTCGTAGCTCTTCTTCTGCCCTCGGGCCGGCTGCGGGGACGGCAGGGTGCGGATGAGCCCCTCGGCCTCCAGCCTCCCCAGCTCGCGATAGATCTGCTGATGCGTCGCGGACCAGAAGTAGCCGATCGACTTGTCGAAGCGGCGGGTCAGCTCCAGCCCCGACGACGGCCTTTCCAGCAGGGCGGTGAGGATCGCGTGCGGGAGTGACATGGGCTCATCCTAGGGACGTCACTCGCGGCCCTACAGCGCCGCCGCCAGCTCCGTGCCCTGCTTGATCGCCCGCTTGGCGTCCAGCTCGGCCGCGACGTCCGCGCCGCCGATCAGATGGGCGCTGCGCCCGGCGGCGACCAGCGCGTCGAACAGGTCCCGGCGCGGGTCCTGGCCGGTGCACAGCACGACGGTGTCGACCTCCAGCACCGTGCTCTCGTCACCGACGGTGATGTGCAGGCCGGCGTCGTCGATCCGGTCGTAGCGCACGCCCGGGACCATGGTCACGCCGCGGTGCTTCAGCTCGGCGCGGTGGATCCAGCCGGTGGTCTTGCCGAGGCCCGCGCCGACCTTGGTGGTCTTGCGCTGGAGCAGGTGGACGGTGCGCGGCGGGGCCGGCCGCCGCGGCGCGGCGAGGCCGCCCGGCGCCCGGTAGTCCATGTCGACGCCCCAGTTGCGGAAGTACGTCTCCGGGGACTCGCTCGCCTTGTCGCCGCCGTCGGTGAGGTACTCGGCGACGTCGAAGCCGATGCCGCCGGCGCCGAGGATCGCCACGCGGTCGCCCACGGGGGCGCCGCCCTGCAGTACGTCGAGGTAGCCGACGACCCGGGGGTGGTCGGTGCCGGGGATGTCCGGGGTGCGCGGGGTGACGCCGGTGGCGACGACGACCTCGTCGAAGTCGGCGACGGTCTCGGGGGTGACCCAGGTGCCGAGGCGTACGTCGACGCCGTGGGCGTCCAGCTGGTGGCGGAAGTAGCGCAGCGTCTCGTCGAACTCCTGCTTGCCCGGGACCTTGCGGGCCACGTTGAGCTGGCCGCCGACCTCGTTCGCGGCGTCGAACAGGGTGACGGCGTGGCCGCGTTCGGCGGCGGAGACCGCGCAGGCGAGACCGGCCGGGCCGGCGCCGACAACGGCGACGCGCTTCTTCAGCCGCGTCGGGGCGAGCACCAGCTCGGTCTCGTGGCAGGCGCGCGGGTTGACCAGGCAGGAGGTGATCTGGAGGCTGAACGTGTGGTCCAGGCAGGCCTGGTTGCAGCCGATGCAGGTGTTGATCGCCTCGGGCGTCCCGGCGGCGGCCTTGGCGACGAAGTCGGGGTCGGCGAGCATCGGGCGCGCCATCGACACCATGTCCGCGTAGCCCTCGGCGAGCAGTTCCTCCGCCAGCTCGGGGGTGTTGATGCGGTTGGTGGTCACCAGCGGCACGGACACCTCGCCCATGAGCTTCTTGGTGACCCAGGCGTACGCACCGCGCGGTACGGAGGTGGCGATGGTGGGGATGCGGGCCTCGTGCCAGCCGATGCCGGTGTTGATGATGGTGGCCCCGGCGGCCTCGATCTCCTTGGCGAGGGTGACGACCTCCGCCAGGGAGGAGCCGCCCGGCACCAGGTCCAGCATGGACAGGCGGTAGATGATGATGAAGTCCTCGCCGACCGCCTCGCGCACCCGCTTCACGATCTCCACCGGGAAGCGCATCCGGTTCTCGTACGAGCCGCCCCAGCGGTCCTCGCGCCGGTTGGTCTGCGCGGCGATGAACTCGTTGATGAGGTAGCCCTCGGAGCCCATGATCTCCACGCCGTCGTAGCCGGCCTGCCGGGCGAGACGGGCGGCGCGCGCGTAGTCGTCGATGGTCCGCTCGACGTCGGCGTCGGACAGCTCGCGCGGCACGAAGGGGCTGATGGGCGCCTGGAGCGCGCTCGGGGCGACCAGGTCCTGATGGTAGGCGTACCGCCCGAAGTGCAGGATCTGCATGGCGATCCGGCCGCCCTCGCGGTGCACGGCCTCGGTGATGGTGCGGTGCTGCCCGGCCTCGTCCTCGGTGGTGAGCTTGGCACCGCCCTCGTAGGGCCGGCCCTCGTCGTTGGGCGCGATGCCACCGGTGACGATGAGGCCGACGCCGCCACGCGCGCGTGCCGCGTAGAAGGCCGCCATCCGCTCGAAACCGCGCTCGGCCTCTTCCAGGCCGACGTGCATGGACCCCATGAGCACGCGGTTGGGCAGCGTGGTGAAGCCCAGGTCGAGCGGGGTCGTCAGGTGGGGGTAACGGCTCATTTGGGCCCTCCGTGCGCGGTGTCGTCGACTCTTGTTGTAGAGGAACCCCGACTCTTTATGCAACTAGTTGCACAACCGCGTGGAGGTGACTCGGACCACTCCCCGCCGGACGGCGGCCACGGCACGGCACGCGGACGCCCCGGCCGGCGGTGGGCCGGACCGGGGCGTGGGCGTCGTACGGACCTGTGGCGTCAGCGGCTTTCCAGGCGGAGGTGCAAGTCCCTCTCCTGGTCGCCGGAGGCCGCGCAGGTCTCCTCGACGGTGAACATCGAGTCCAGGGTGGTGCGGAACCGGTCGACGGCCCAGTAGCCGCCCTGGATGTCCGCCTGGACGGACGCATCGAGGTGGACCGGCGGACACCCGTGTTCACGGCTGTCCGCGACGTCGTACGTTCCGAGCCACACCATCGGACGGGTCTCGTGGAGCTGCTGCGGATCCTCGTCGGCGCCCCGGTCGGACGCGAAGCAGGACCTCAGGGCCTCGAAGACGAGCCGGGCGTCTTCCTTGGAGCCGCTGATCTCCACCGTGACCGTTTCCGGATGCGACCGCTCCGTGTCTGCCATTGATCGCTCCTCTCGTGGCCGCGCTGCGGTGGAACGGGGTACCCCGCCGAACCGCGTCCATCCCCAGGAAAGCACCACGGTCCCGCGAGCACACCTCAGCCGCGTGAGAACTTGTACGTCTTGCTGTCGGTCAGCACGCAGAAGCCCGGCGACACCACGATCACGCGCAGCACGCCGGTGCGCCGGTCGTAGTCGATGCCCTCCGCCTCGAAGCCGCCCGAGCAGGAGCTGCGCAGCGGCAGCTGCCGCAGGGCCGTGACATGGCCGGTGACGTCCGACGAACCGTTCGGCGCGGCCGACAGGTCGATCTGGAGCAGCGGCTTGGTGATGCCGAAGAGGCTGCCCTCGGGGTCGTCGGAGGAGCACAGCAGGGTGGTGGGGCCGGAGAAGTCGCAGCCCTGGACGTCGCGCACGGCGTGGTCCAGGCGGACCGTCGAGACCTGCGGCAGGTTCGCCGAGGGCGAGGTGGCGGCGTTGATCCCGGGGGCCGGGAAGACCAGCAGCCGGGTCATCGTGCCCCACTCCCCCGAGAGCATCCACTGGCCGTCGGGCGAGACGGCGTCCCAGGAGTTGTTGAGGGCCTCGCCGGGGCCGAGCGTGTGGACGTACTCCGACCAGGTACCGCCGGGCGCCTGCACGCGGTACATCTTCGAGTTGCCGGAGTCCCGCTGGTAGGGCTCGATGTAGTAGCCGTTGTACGAGGCGTCGGGGTCGCCGACGTGGTTCCAGCCGCGGCTGGAGACTCCGAGGGGGATGGTGCCGATGCCGGTGTAGCGGTTGGGGCTGTTCGCCGGCACCTCCACCGAGGTCAGGCCCTGGCTCTCGGTCAGCGGGTCGGCGCGGTCGGAGCCGGTCTCGGTCCAGGTGCCGGCCGCGGTGGCGGGCGGGGACACGGCGAGGGACAGGGTGGCTGCGGTGGCGAGGGTGACGAGTCCGGCGAGGGCTGTGTGACGACGTTGCCGGGTGCGTGCGGGCATGGCCGACTCCTCGGGCGTGGGGGGTGTGGGGCACTCGGTCGGCGGACAGTCTGGCGTGGCGCCTTAGTCATGTACAGGCCAATGCAGCAACATGAGCGTGAACTCTCACGGACCGCGGAACCGGCCTGTACGGTCTCCGCAGGAGGCCCGCACCGCGACCACCGCCGGCGTGGTGGCCGCGGCGGACGTCCGCCGTCGTGTCGAGAGATGGTGGAGGTGGACGGCGAAGGCCTCGGAGAGTCGGGTGTGAGCGCGGTAGAACAAGGGGAGTCGGCACGGGGGACGGCGTGCCGTGCGGACGGGCGAAGGCGGTGCGTGGCATGAGTGCAGCCGAGGCTCCGGTGGCCGAGGGCGACGGGCCCGCGCGCGGCGCGATGCGGCCGGGCGGGCTGCTCGACGTGCTGGGCGTCGCCTCGGTGGTGCTGGACACCGACGGCCGCATCGTCCTGTGGAGCCCGCAGGCGGAGGAGCTGTTCGGGTACACCGCGCAGGAGGCGCTCGGCGAGTTCGCCGCCCGGCTGATGGTGCACGAGCGGCATCTGGATCTGGTCGGCACGCTCTTCGCGGACGTCATGCGGACCGGACAGAGCTGGGCCGGCGGTTTCCCGATCCGCCACAAGGACGGCAGCACCCGTGTGGTGGAGTTCCGCAACATGCGGCTGCTGGACGACCGCGGCGAGGTGTACGCGCTCGGACTCGCCGCCGATCAGTCGACGGTACGGCGGCTGGAGCAGGACGTGGCGCTGTCCGAGCGGATGGTGAAGCAGGCGCCGATCGGCTACGGCGTCCTGGACATCCGGCTGCGGTTCGTCTCGGTCAACCCGGCCCTGGAGCGGATCAGCGGTCTGCCGGCCGCCGAGCACGTGGGCAGGACGCCGCGCGAAGTACTGCCGCTGGTGGAGACCGAGGCGCTGGAGGCCGCCGCCCGGCGGGTGCTGGAGACGGGCACGCCCTCGATCGACGACACGCTCGTCGGCCGCACGTCCGCCGATCCCGACCAGGACCACATCTGGTCGCACTCGCTGTACCGGCTCGAGGACGCCATGGGCAACGTGCTCGGGGTGGCGGTGTCGCTCGCCGACATCACGGAGCAGTACCGGGCCTCGGTGGAGGCGGAGCGGGCGCGACGCCGGCTCGCCGTCATCGCGGACGCCTCGGCCCGGATCGGGACGACGCTCGAACTGGACCGCACGGCCTGCGAGCTGGCCGAGGTGGCCGTGCCGGAACTCGCCGACGTCGTGGCCGTGGACCTGCTGGAGGCGGTGGTGGAGGGCCGGCCCAGCACGCTCGGGCCCTCGGAGTCCGCGATGCTCCGGGCCTTCGCGCTCCGCCCGGAGGACGGCTCGGACGCCGTACGGGCCGCCGATCCGCCCGGGCACATGGCCCGGTACGCACCCGACCGTCTGGTCACCGAATGCGTGCGGTCGGGCGAGGCGGTGCTGGTGCCCCAGGTCAAGGACGAGGACCTGCCCCGGATCGCCCGCTCTCCCGAGGCCGCCGTGCTGCTGGGCCGCGCGGGCCTGCACTCCTACCTCGCGGTGCCGCTGATCGCGCGCGGCGAGGTGCTGGGTGCGCTCGACCTCAAGCGGACCAGGAATCCGGCGCCGTTCGACGAGGACGACCTGCTGCTCGCACGGGAGCTGGCGTCCCGTGCCGCCGTGCAGATCGACAACGCGCGCTGGTACCAGAACGCCCGCAACACCGCGCTCACCCTCCAGCGCAGCCTGCTGCCGAGCCATCCGCCGGTCACCACGGGCCTGGAGGTGGCCTCCCGGTACCAGCCGGCGGGCGCCACCAGCGAGGTCGGCGGCGACTGGTTCGACGTGATCCCGCTGGAGGGCGGCCGGACCGCGCTCGTCGTGGGCGACGTGATGGGCAGCGGCATCAGCGCGGCGGCGACCATGGGCCGGCTCCGTACCGCCACGACCACGCTGGCCTCGCTCGAACTCGACCCGGCCCTGCTGCTGGAGCACCTGGACAAGACGACCTCGGCCCTGGACCACTCCATCGCGACCTGTGTCTACGCCGTCCACGACCCGCATCTGCGGCAGTGCCGGATCGCCAACGCCGGCCATCTGCCGCCCGTCCGGGTCCGGCCCGGCCGCCCGCCGGAACTGCTCGACCTGCCCACCGGGGTTCCTCTCGGCGTGGGCGGGGTCGGCTTCACCACCGTGACCGTCGACTTCGAGCCGGGCGACGAGCTGGTGTTCTACACCGACGGTCTGGTGGAGACCCGGCGCCACTCGCTGGACGAACGGCTGGACCTGCTGCTGTCCCTGCTCGACGACCCCGAACGCCCGCTGGAGGAGGTCTGCGACTTCCTCCTGCGGACGCTGCACCACCCCGACAACCACGACGACGTGGCCCTGCTCATCGCCCGGGCGCAGCAGCTGCCGTGACGGCCGCACAGGCGCCGTCGAGCGGGCGTCGGGGTGGGCACGGCGGGTCTCCGGACCCGACGGAGCGGGCCCGGGGCCGCACACCGGTCAGGGTCGTACGCCGGTCAGGGTCGTACGCCGATCAGCACATGGGCGTACAGCTCCTCGGAGGCCGCCAGACGGGTCGTCAGGCCGGCCCGGGTGAGCACCTCCCCGGCCACCGCCGCCTGATGCTCACCGGTCTCGGTCAGGAGGCACCCGCCCGGTGCCAGCCACTCGTGCGCCCCGGCGGCCACCCGGCGCAGCACGTCGAGACCGTCCGCGCCGCCGTCCAGGGCGACCAGTGGTTCGTGGTCGCGGGCCTCGGCCGGCAGCAGGGGGACCTCGGCGGTGGGGACGTACGGCACATTGGCCGTCAGGACGTCGACGCGGCCGCGCAGTCCGGCCGGCAGGGCGTCGTACAGGTCGCCCTGGTGGGCCCGGCCGCCGACGGCCGCGAGATTGCGCCGGGCGCAGCGGACGGCCGCCGGGTCGATGTCGGCGGCGTGCACCTCGGCACCGTCCAGGGCGGCGGCGAGGGCCGCGCCGAGCGCGCCGGAACCGCAGCACAGGTCCACGACCACGCTCGCCTGCGGCGCCGCGGCCAGCGCCTGGTCGACGAGGAACTCGGTACGGCGGCGGGGCACGAACACCCCCGCCTCCACGGTGATGCGCAGGCCGTGGAACAGGGCCCAGCCGAGGACCTGTTCGAGCGGGAGCCCGGCGACGCGCCGGTCCACCATCGAGGCCGCCTCCTTTGGGGAACGGGCGGTCGCGAGGATCAGTTCCGCCTCGTCCTCGGCGAAGACGCACCCGGCGGCGCGGAGCACGGAGACGACCCGGGCGGGGGACAACGGCGTACGCGAGGACGGATCCGCGGGTGAAGAAGGCGATGAGGGCGATGAAGGCATGGAAGCCGAAGGCCTTTCGGGAGCGCGGGGCCCAGTGGCGCTCCCGCGGTCACCGCTGCCGGTGTACCGCGCCGTCATGAGGAGAGAGCACCCGGGCTGACACAGCGGTGATGGGTCTCACCTCCCCCTCGTCATGGCTCGTCGGGCCGCGACGTCCGCGACCGGACGGCCACCTTACCCCAGCAGTGCGGACGGGCCGTCGGCCGAACGGAGTCCGGGAAAACCACGTGCCCGGCGCCGGGCGGGCGGCTACGCTCGCCGCGATGACGACTCAGACCTCATGTCGATGGGGGGTCCCGTCCGCGCCAGGTGAGTGCTGATGCCCACCTCGACCGCGTACGGGGATTCCCGGCTCGCCCTGTGGCTGCGCGTACGCCGGTACGCCGTGCCACCGTCCATGATCGAGACCGCGGCCGTCCGCCGCGGCGCCGGCGACTGGGCGGGCGCCTGTGCCGCCGCCCGCGTCGACGTCGACCTCGATCTGCGTTCCGTCGCCCGCGTCCACGGGCGGGAACTCGCCGCCCGCGTGCGGTCCGACCTCCGCCGGCTCGCCCCGGACCTGCTGCGCTGGCACATGCCGAGGATCGCGCCGGACGGGCTGCTGCGCCCGGGCCTGACCCTCTCCCTGGCCCGCTACGGGGAGCCCGGCCGGGCTGGGGGGCCCGGCCGCGCGTCCGCCGTGCATCTCGTGGCGCGCACCCCGCCCGCCTCGGCGGACGCCGGCCAGCGGATCGGTCTCGCCCTGTGGGACCCGGACCGCCCCGACGCCGGCAACCATCCGCACCCGCGGCCGAACCGCCGGTACCGGCTCGACCTGCACCGCCATCTGTGGGACGCCGACCGGGCCGCCGAACTGGGGGTCCGATCGGGGGCCGACGGGCCGGCGCCTCCGGATCACGACCCCCTCGGGCTCGTACCGGCCGGCCTCGGCTGTGCCGTCGGCCGCTGGGCGGCGGAGGCGGCCCTCCTGCTCCGCGCCGAAGGGCGCGGCCCCGGTGCCTTCGCGGTGCGCTTCGGCGGCGCGGGCCGGGTGGCGCTGCAACTCGTCCCGGACGACGGTGGCTTCGGACTGACGGTGGCGGCCGGGCACCCGGCGGGCGGGTTCCGCGCACTGCCCGTCCTGCCGGACGCCGCGACCCGGCTCTCGCCCGACCTGCAACTCCTGCGGGCCGGACTGCTCGCCCCGGGCCGGCTGCACCCGCTGGTCGCCGCCGCGCTCGCGCCCGGTCACCCCGCCCCCGGTCCGCCAGATGACCCGGATCCGGCGCACGGGGCGCGGCTCGTGGCGTGCCGGGGAGCGACGCACCGGATCGGACTGGTCGACGGCGTGCTCTCCGCGCTGGACCACGACCCGGCCGAGATCCGCCGCGAGGAACTGCTGGCCGCCCTCGGCGGTCCTCCGCTGCCCTGCCTGCGGGCCGTCGACGCGGCGCACCGGCGACCGGACTGCCTCTCCGGAGTCCGGGAACGGCTGGACCACGGCGACACCGCCGGTGCCCTTGCGGTGGTCGAGGCCCTGCTGGGCCCCGAGGCGGTACTCCGCGAGGGCCCCCTGCGGGACACCCTGGCGACGGCCGCCGAGCGGCACATCGCCTACGGCCTCTACCGCGCCGGACTGAACGACCCCGGACACGCCGTTCCCGTCACGCCGGGCGCCACCGACCGCCGTGTACGTCAGCCCCGCCGGCGCCCGCGCCACGCGGCCTCCGCTCGCTGAACTCCACTCCCTCTCCGCCCACTTCACACCCAAAGGTGATCCCCCATGCCCTCACGCACAACTTCCGCCACGATGCCCGATCCCTCCGAAGCCACCGAACTCGGCGTGGCCGAAGCCCTGTTGGCCCTGCTGCACGAGACCACCACCGAACCGCGGGCCGACATCCAGCTGGAGGCGCTGACCCTGGCCGTGACCGCCGACCTCCCCGTACTGCTGTGGGGCGAGCCCGGCATCGGCAAGACGGCGGCCCTGACCCAGTTGGCGACGGCCCTCGACCTGCCCCTGACCACCGTGATCGCGAGCGTCCACGAGCCGTCCGACTTCTCGGGGCTGCCCGTCGTGGGCGACGACCCCGCCGTCCAGGGCGTTCCGATGGCCCCGCCGGACTGGGCCGTACGGCTCGTCCGCGCCGGCCGCGGGCTGCTGTTCCTGGACGAGCTGTCCACCGCCCCGCCCGCGGTGCAGGCGGCCCTGCTGCGGCTCGTGCTGGAGCGACGGATCGGTACGCTGCGCCTGCCGCCCGGGGTACGTGTCGTGGCCGCCGCCAATCCGCGCTCCTCGGCCGCGGACGGCTGGGAGCTCAGCCCTCCCCTGGCCAACCGGTTCGTGCACCTTCAGTGGACCCACGACCACGACGTCGTCGTACGCGGGCTCGGCGGGACCTGGCCGCGGGCCACCCTGCCCCGGCTCCACCCGGAGCGCCTGACCGGTGCCGTGTCCTACGCCCGGCGCGCGGTGTGCGCGTTCCTCACCGCACGCCCGGGGCTCGTCCACCGGCTGCCCGGCGGTGAGAGCCGCCGGGGCGGTGCGTGGCCGTCGCCCCGCAGCTGGGAGGCGACCCTGCGGCTGCTCGCCTTCGCGACCGCCGCCGGCGCGTCCCGCGATGTGCTGTCGCTGCTGGTCCGGGGCACCGTCGGGGACGGTCCGGGCCTGGAGTTGCTGGCGGCCCTCGACCGGATGGACCTGCCCGACCCGGAGACGCTGCTCGCCGACCCGGCGGGCGCCGAGCTGCCCCAGCGCGGGGATCTGCGGCAGGCCGTCCTGGACGGGGTGGTGGACGCGGTCCGCAACCGGCCGGAACGCGCCCGCTGGGAGGCGGCCTGGGAGCTGCTGGTGCGGGCGTTGGAGACGGGCGCGCCGGACGTGGTGGTCGTACCGGCGTCCACACTGGCCTCCCTGCGCCGCGACGACTGGGACGTACCGGCGGCGATCGAGCAGCTGTCCGGGGTCGTGACCCTGGCCCGGCGGGCCGACGACGCCGCCCGCCGGGCGACGCCCGCCGCCCGGGGGAACCGATGACGGTGGAGGCGGCGGGGGCGCTGGACCTCGGCAAGCTGTTCGCCGCACGGCTGCACGCGGCACGGGTACGGCCCTATCTGGCGACGGCGCTGTTCGCCCTGCATCCGGTGGAGTCGCGGCAGGTGCCGACGATGGCCGTGGACCGGCACTGGCGGTGCTACGTCTCCCCCGGGTTCGTGGACCGCACGCCGGTGGAGGAACTGGCCGGGGTGTGGGTGCACGAGGTCGCCCATCTGCTGCGCGACCATCACGGGCGTGGCGACCGGGTCGCCCGGCAACGGGGGCTGACCGGCGCCGGCGACCGACTGCGGATGAACATCGCCGCGGACTGCGAGATCAACGACGACGTGTACGGCGACGGCCTCGTGCGACCCGAGGGAGCCGTGACCCCGGGAAGCCTGGGGCTGCCCGAGGGCGAGCTGATGGAGGACTACCTGCGCCTGTTCCGGCTGGGGCCGCACCTGGCGCGGCTGGCCTGGCTGGACTGCGGCAGCGGGGCCGACGGGCTCGCGCGGGAGTGGGACGTGGGCCCGGACGGCGCGCACGGGCTGAGCGACCAGGAGCGGGACGCGGTCCGGTTCCGGGTGGCGCAGGCCATCAACGGCCGGCCGGGCAGCGCACCGAAGGGGTGGCGGCGCTGGGCCGAGGAGGCGTTCCATCCGCCGCAGCCCTGGCGGCAGTTGCTGGGGGCGGCCGTGCGCTCCGCGGTCTCCGGCCCGGGTGCGGGCGAGGACTACAGCTACGGCCGGCCGGCGCGGCGTTCGGCCGGACTGCCCGGTGTCGTGCTGCCGAGCCTGCGGCGCAGGCCGCCGCGGGTGTGCGTGGTCGTCGACACGTCCGGATCGGTCAGCGACGCCGAACTGGGCAGCGCGCTGCTGGAGGTCGCGGCGATCTGCCGGGCCGTGGGCGGGCGGCGGGATCTGGTCGGTGTGGTGTCGTGCGACGCCGCGGCCGGCACCGTGCTGCCCCTGTGCCGGGCGGAGGGCATCGAGCTGGTGGGCGGCGGCGGGACGGATCTGCGCCAGGGGTTCGCCCGGGCGCTGAAGGCACGCCCCGACGTGATCGTGGTCCTGACCGACGGCCAGACGCCATGGCCGGAAGCACGCCCGCCCTGCCGCACGGTGGTGGGCCTGTTCCCCCGCACCGGCCGCACCCCGAACGAGAACAACCCCGACTACCGGCAGGACACACCCCCGGCGTGGGCCCGGGTGGTGACGATCGGGGCGACGGGGCGATGACGGGGCGCGGCCACCGGGACGGGGGCCGGGCCGCGGCCGGAGACGTCAAGGGCCCCCGCCCCGGGTGGGCGCGGACCCCTGCTCCGGCGGGTACCGGCCAGACCGTCGGGCCCCGAGGTCCCCCGCCCGTACCGGCCAGGCTGTCGAGCCTCGAGATTTCTCGCCCGTACCGGCCAGGGGGTCGAATGCCCATGTTCGCGTGCGGGTCCCGGCCAGGGGGCGGACGCCAGGGTCCGCCGCCGGGGCCGGTCGGGAGGTCGGACGCCGGCCTCCCCGGCCGGTGCCGGTCAGGATGTCGGACGCCGTAGCTCGCCGCCGGCCCCGGTCGGGAGCTCGGACGCCGACGTTGGCGGCGGGTGCCGGCCCGGAGACGGGACGCCATAGCTCGCCGCCGGCCCCGGTCGGAAGGTCGGACGCGGATGTTCGCGGCGGGTGCCGGCCAGCAGGTCGGGCGCCGGGCTTCCGGTCGGTGCCGGCCCGAAGCCAGGACTGGCGCCGGGCTTCCCGGCCGGTGCCGGCCCGAAGGTCAGACGCCGACCGTCTCCTCGGCCTCTTCCTCGGCCTCTTCCTCGGCCGCCCGCGCCGCCCGTACGGCGTCCGGCTCCGCGACGGGTTCGGGGGATCCGGTGGTGGCCCCGGGCACGGGCGTGCTCCCGGTGGCGGCCGCGTGCCGAGCCCGGCGGGGCCGCTCGTACAGGGCCGCGAGGCCGGTCGCGGCGAGGCCGACGAGCAGCCAGACCACCAGGGTCCACGCGTTGGACGCAAGGCCGTCACCGTCGAAGTACAGCAGGCTGCGGACGCCCTCGACGAAGCCCGCGCCGTTCCAGAAGGCGTGCAGGGAGCCGAAGAAGCCGTTCTGCAGTTCGGGCCGGAACAACCCGCCGGAGCTCGTGAAGTTCAGCATCACGAACAGCACCATCATGGTCAGCGTGGTCCAGCGCTTGAGGAAGGTGTGCAGGCCGACGCCGATCAGGAGGATGCCCGCCGAGTACAGCCAGGCCATCCCCCACACGCCGGCGAGATCGTGGTGCGCGAGGTGGAACACCGGCCCGGCGAGCAGCGCGCCGATGCCGCCGACCACGGCGGAGACGCCGACGGCGAGCAGTGCGCGCACCCGCATCGCGAGGGCGGCACCCGCGGCACCGAGCGCGGCGACCGAGGCGTAGGAACCGATGCTCAGGGCGATCAGCAGGAAGAACAGCCCCTGCCCGGTGGGGTCGTCGGCGACCGGCGCCGCCACGTCGGTGACCTTCAGCGGCGCGCCCTCCTTCGCGGCGACCGGCGTGAACACCTTCTCCACGGCCGTCGCGCCCATGTCGGAGGCCGCCGTGGCCACCATCAGCTCGGGGGTCCTGGCGCCGGGCACGTAGGCGCCGGTCACCTCACGGGACTTCAGCAGACCGACGGCGTCGGCGCGGGTGGCGACGGTACGGACGTCGAGTCTGTCCCCCGCGGTGTCCTTCACCGTCTGCGCGAAGACCTTGGCCCGGGGGCCGCTGCCGACGACCGCCACCGGCAGGTGGTGCGGCTCCGGGGTGACGAAGGCCCCCATGTACGCGAGCCCCATGCCTATGCACATCAGCAGCGGGGTGACCAGGTGCGTGAGCACATGGCGCAGTGCCGGTGACCTCATCGCGCACGACCTCCATATGGTTGGCTTATACAACTCTCACTTCAAGTTGTACTATACAACTAGAACGCCGGAGGAGGTATTCCCGTGAGCACAGCGGAGTCGGAGTCGGCCGTCGAGACCATCCAGCGCGAGATGACGGTCTTCGCGCGCCGGGCCCGCGCCTCGGCGGGACGCATGCACCCCGAGCTGTCCCTGGTGTCGTACACCCTGCTCGGGCACCTGGAGGAGCGAGGCGGCTGCCGGGCCACCGATCTTGCGGCCCACTACGCACTGGACAAGTCCACGGTGAGCCGCCAGGTGGCCGCGCTGGAGCGGGCCGGGCTGATCGAACGCCGGCTGGACCCGGAGGACCACCGGGTCCAGGTGCTGCATCTGACCGCGGCCGGCGAGGAGATCCTCGCCCAGGTCACCCGCAGCCGCCGGGCCGCGTTCCGGGAGCGGCTCGCCACCTGGCCGGCGGAGGACCTGATCCGGTTCGCGGCCTATCTGGAGCGGTACAACGCCGGGCCGGCCGGCGCGGACTCCGACTGACGGAGCCCGCCCCGCGTCCGGCTACGCCACCGGCACCGCGGCCAGGCCGTCCGCCAGCCGCTCGGGCGCCCGCGCGGCCAGGAACGCCGTACGGCGGCGCAGCCGGAAGCCTAGGGACTCGTACAGCCGGATGGCACTCGCGTTCTCGGCGCTCGTGTGCAGGAACGGTGTCTCGCCCCGCTCCCGGATGCCGTGGGCGACCGCGAGGATCAGGCGGGCGGCCAGCCCCTTCCCGCGGAACGCCGGATCCGTGCAGACCGCGCTGATCTCCGTCCAGCCCGGCGGGTGCAGCCGCTCCCCCGCCATGGCGATCAGCGCGCCGTCGCGACGGATGCCGAGGTAGGTGCCGAGTTCGACGGTGCGCGGCAGGAACGGGCCCGGCCGGGTGCGCTCCACCAGGTCGAGCATCTCGGGTACGTCCGCCGGGCCGAGCCGGACCGCCTCCGCATCCGGTGCGGCGGCCAGGCCGTCGTCCACGAGCTGCACCCCCTCGATCCGGAAGGTGATCTCCCAGTCCGCCGGCACCCGACCGCGGAAGCCGGGCAGCGGGACCTCGGCCCCCGGACCGGCCAGGGCGGCGAGGTCCGCCCAGTCCCGCGCGTCCGGATCGGCCGGCAGCGCCAGCCACGGCGACACGTCGACGGGGTAGCGCAGCACCCGGCCGCGCCGCTCGGCGAAATGGGCGTGCGGGCCCGTCAGAGAGGCGAGGGCGGGGTTGTCGAGGACGTGGGGGACGCCGGCGGCACTCGGGCCGGGGGCGCCGGAACCGGTGGTGGGGCTCACGCGGTCACCTCGATCACGGTCCTGCAGACGGGGGCCTTGCGCATCCTCTTCCTCTCCTCGCTCCTCCGGCATCGTCACCGGCCGCCGGAGCCGGCACTGAGCGCCGCACTGAAGGGGCAAGCAGGGGCGGCGGACCCCTATTCCCGCGCCGGGGCGGAGTTCACGCGGCCGCAATGATCCGGCCGGCGCACACCGATGACCAGGGCCGGGGCACACGGAACGACACAGTACGGTTGAACCATGAACGTCACGCGAGGCTTCACGGGCCGTCCGCGCGTCCACGACCCGGGACTGCCGCCCGGGCAGTACGACGCACGCGACGACTGGCCCGTCCTGTCCGCCGAGGTCACGCCCGCCCTCGCGGCGACCGACTGGTCCTTCCGCATCGACGGACTGGTGGAGCAGCCGCACACCTGGGACTGGGACGCGGCGCACGCACTCCCGGCGTCGGCGTACGACGGTGACATCCACTGCGTGACCGGCTGGTCGAAGTTCGGCGTGCGCTTCGGCGGTGTCTCGCTGGACGCCTTCTTCGATGTGGTGCGGCCCCATGGGTCCGCCACACATGCCGTCGCCCGTTCCCACACGGGGTACACCGCCAACCTGCCGCTCGCCGACCTGACCGGCGGACGGGCCTGGATCGTCTGGGAGTACGACGGCGCGCCACTGCCGGCCGAGCACGGCGGTCCCGCCCGGCTGGTGGTGCCGCACCTGTATTTCTGGAAGAGCGCCAAGTGGATCGCGGGGATCACACTCCTCGACCACGACGAGCCGGGCTTCTGGGAGAAGAACGGCTACCACGCCCGGGGCAACCCCTGGGAGGAGCAGCGGTACTCCGGTGACTGAGACGGTGACGAGCAGCGCGAACTCCCCCGCCCCGGCCGGCGCCGGCGTGCCGCGGTTCGCCGTGCCCGGGCGCATCGAGGTGAGCGGTCAGGTGGCCGCGACGTGGCAGACCGCCACCCTGACGGACATCCGGCGCGAGACCCCCCACGCTTCGACCTTCCGGCTCGCGGTGCCGCGGTGGGCTGGCCATCTGCCCGGCCAGCACCTGATGCTGCGGCTGACCGCCCCGGACGGCTATGTGGCGCAGCGCCACTACTCGATCGCGTCGGCGCCCGACGACTCCGGGCACATCGAGCTGACCCTGGACCGGGTGCCGGACGGGGAGGTCTCCGGGTGGTTCCACACGGTGGCCCGGCCCGGCGACACGATCGAGGTGCGCGGCCCGTTGAGCGGCTTCTTCGCCTGGCCCGGCGACCGACCCGCGCTGCTGCTCGGGGCCGGCTCCGGGATCGTGCCGCTGATGTCGATGGTCCGTCACCACCGCACGCGCGGCCTCACCCTGCCGCTGCGGATGCTGGTGTCCGCGCGGAGCCCCGAAGAACTGATCTACGCGCGGGAACTGGGTACGGAGACGACACCGGTGTACACCCGCAGCGCCCCGGCGGGGGTCCCGGTGGGGCGTATGACGGCCGCACACGTCGCATCGCTCCTGACCGAGCGGCCGACCGACGGCTGGGAGGCCTATGTGTGCGGCTCCAACGGCTTCGCCGAACACGCCTCCCGCCTCCTGGTCGAGGCGGGCCAGCCGACGGAACGCATCCGCATCGAACGCTTCGGCTGAGGCAGCTGCACGCTTTTGCCGACCTCCGGCCGGCGCGTGAGTTGAGATCAGCGGAGGCCTCGGCCGAGATCAGCCGGTCGCCTCGGGCGAGATCAGCCGGAGGCGGCGCGTGAGGCCCTCGCGCACGCCCCAGGACGTGGGCGCAGGCCCAGGTCCCCGTTCGAGGCGAACGCTCCCGCCCGCCGGGGAGCTGCGCCCCCGCCCGGAGACCCCCCGCAGGCAGCGGCTGTCCGTAGCCGCGTGCCTGCGCCCTGTACTCCGGTCGCGCGAGGAGGTCGGTCGCGCGATGGTGGGGCGCATGGCGCGTTCCGTGCTTCACGCGGGCTCGAACTCGCGGTTCACGGCATGCGCGAGGTGCGCCGTACGGGGTACGAGACGGGTGTGGACGCGCGTGTGCGCGGGCGGAGGGGGCGACGGGCCCGAGGACCGGCTCGCTCCAACCCTCCCGCCCCGGCGAGGAGGTGGACATGCGTACCCGGGTGCGTGGCTGGCGCTGGCGGCGCAATCCGCTGCGACGCCGGTCGGACGTCGTGGAGGCGTGGACGGTGCTGGTGGTCGCCGTCCTGCTGTCCGTGGTCGTACCACTCGTCGGGATCGCCGCGGGACTGCACGCCCACGATCAGGCACGGTCGCTCGCCGCGGCTCAGCGGGCCGAACGTCACCAGGTGCGCGCCACGGTGATCGGTGACCCGCCCGTGCGGCCGGCCTCCGGGCAGGGCGAGCGTCGGCATCCCTATCGCGCCCAGGTGCGCTGGACGGAGCCGGGAAAGGCACCCCGAACGGCGTGGGCCCGTGTCCCGGCGGGGACGCACACCGGTGAGGTCGTTCCCGTGTGGTTCGACTCCAGGGGCCGCAGTGTCGCACCGCCGCCCGACGACGTGGCGGTCTGGCAGCACTCGGTGACGTTCGGCCTGTGCGCGGCGGGCGGCGCGGCCGGCGCGGTGCTCCTCGCGCACGCGATCGCCCGGCGGTTCGCGCTCCGCCACCGGCTGGCCGAGTGGGAGCGGGAATGGGCCAGGACGGGCCCGAGGTGGACCCAGCCGAGGACGTGACACGTCCGCGTACGGCGGGCGGACGCGGGCCGACTCACCTGACGGCGGAGAAGTGGACGGACCGGCGGGGCGGGTGAACCGCCCGGCCGAAGTGGGTCACCTGCACCCCGCGGCCTGCCCCGACCCTCACCGCCGCGGCCGCCGTGACGGCCGGTGCGAGAGGCCACTTGCACCGGGAGAACGCAACTTCGACAGGGCCCGCGGAGGCGGCTACCTTCACCTGGTCCTCGGCGATCGCCCACGGTCGCACCGGAGTTCCTTCGGGCTGAGCCCCCCCGGACGTAAGCCCACACCAGGCACCCCCGACCAGGAAGAGACGCATGCCCCATCTCGCGCTGTACACCTTCGGCGTCCTGAAGTCGCCTCTCGCCGATCCCGCACCTCTCACGCAAGAGTTCTACGACATGGGGGAGGCCGTCTACCAGATGATCAGTCAGCACCCCGGGTACCTCGCGCGTGCCGAAGCGGCAGACGGCGAGCGGGGCGTGCTCTTCGGCGCGGACTGGGGTGCGTGGGGAGAGTTCGCCGTACCGAGCTGGTACGGAAAGGGCCGTACGGCGGAGACGACCGCGCTGGCCGCGACCCTCTCGCTCTGGACCGGTCTGCGCCCCGCCTTCGACGCCGTCTACACCGGTCTGCACCGCGCGGCGCTGCACACACGTCACGACTGGTTCGAGAGGACAGGGCACCCGAGTCACGTGAGCTGGTGGGTCTCCGACGGCGTGACACCCACCTGGCAGGACGGGGTCTCCCGGCTGGAGCACCTCCACGACCACGGCTCCGCGCCGCACGCCTTCACCTTCACCCACTCGTTCGCCCCGGACGGCGAGTACCTGAAAGGCGGTTGCTGATGCCCCTGTTCGATCTTCCCCTCGAGGAACTGCGCGCGTACCGCGGTGAGTCCACCGAGCCCGAGGACTTCGACACGTTCTGGGACGGAACCCTCCAGGAGGCGCGTGCGCACGAACTGGGCGCCCGCTTCGAGCGGGTGGAGAGCGGACTGTCCACGGTCGAGGTGTACGACGTCACGTTCGCCGGCTTCGGCGGCCACCCCGTCAAGGGCTGGTTGCGGCTGCCGGCCGGCGCGACGGAACCGCTGCCGCTGGTCGTCGAGTTCCTCGGCTACGGCGGCGGGCGCGGGCTGCCGCACGAGAACCTGCTGTGGGCGTCGAGCGGCCGGGCGCACTTCATGATGGACACGCGCGGGCAGGGCAGCGCCTGGGGCGGCGGTGGCGGCACCGCGGACCCGGTGGGAGCGGCGCCGGCCTACCCGGGGTTCCTGACCCGGGGCGTGGACGCCCCCGAGAACTACTACTACCGCCGGGTGTTCACGGACGCCGTCCGCGCGGTCGAGGCGGCCCGTTCGCATCCGCTGGCCGACGCGACGCGGACCGTGGCGCTCGGCGCCAGCCAGGGCGGCGGCATCTCCCTCGCGGTGGGCGGCCTGGTCCCGGACCTCGTCGCGGTCGCCCCGGACGTGCCGTTCCTGTGCGACTTCCCGCGCGCGGCGACACTGACCGACCGTCATCCGTACCGGGAGATCGCCCTGTTCCTGAAGACGCACCGTGGCCGCGCGGCGGACGTGCTGCGCACCCTGTCCTACTTCGACGGGGTGCACTTCGCCGCCCGCGGCCGGGCCCCGGCCCTGTTCTCGGCCGCCCTGGAGGACCAGACCTGCCCGCCGTCCACCGTGTTCGCCGCGTTCAACGCCTGGGCGCACGAGGACAAGGCGATCGAGGTCTACGACTTCAACGACCACGAGGGCGGCGGCCCCTACCAGGAGGCGGCGCAGCTGCACTGGCTGCGGTCGTACGCGTAGCGCGGAGCAGTGCGGAGCGGTCCCCGCCGCCCTCCCCCCCTTCCCTCCAGTCCGACCAGTCGGTACGTTCACTCTGCCCCGTTCGCAGCGTCGCGGCCGGGGCTCCACGGCGACGACGGAGGCCGCATGTCGGTGCACGAACCGCAGAGGACCGAGACGCAGGAGACGGCGCGGGTCCGGGTCGAGGGACACTGCGACCCGCGGTTCGCCGCGGTCCGCGAGGTCTTCGAGGCGAATTTCCGCGAGCGGGGCGAACTCGGCGCCGCGGTGGCGGTCACCGTCGGCGGGGAGACGGTGGTGGACCTGTGGGGCGGGTGGGCGGACGCGGACCGCACCCGGCCCTGGGAGCGGGACACACTGGTGAACGTGTGGTCGACCGGCAAGGGCCCGGTGGCGCTGTGCGCGCACATCCTCGCGGACCGGGGGCTGCTCGATCTGGACGCCCCCGTGGCCTCGTACTGGCCGGAGTTCGCGGCGGCGGGCAAGGAACGGGTGCTGGTACGTCATCTGCTGGCGCACCGGGCCGGACTGTCCGGGCTGCGCGAGCCGCACTCCCTGTCCGAGCTGTACGACTGGGAGCTGACCACCGCCCGGCTGGCGCGCACGGAACCCTGGTGGGAGCCGGGCACGCGGTCCGGGTACCACGCGCTGACGTACGGCTTCCTGGTCGGCGAGGTCGTCCGGCGGATCTCGGGGCTGCGGCCGGGGGCCTTCCTGGAACGGGAGGTCACCGGGCCACTCGGGATCGACTTCACGTTCGGGCTGCCGGCGAAGGAGGCGGGCCGCGTCGCCGAGCTGGTGCGCCCCTCACCCGCGGCGGGCGGCGAACAGAGCGCGGTCTTCCAGCAGTTGGCGCCGGCGGCTCTGGCGGCCCTGGCCAATCCGCTGGTCGGTGCCGCCGAGGCGAACTCGCCCGAGTGGCGGGCGGCGGAGATCCCCGCCGCGAACGGGCACGGCACCGCCCGGGCCGTGGCCGCGCTGTACGGCGTCCTGGCCGGGCGGGGCACGTACGGCGGCCGGCGGATCCTGTCGCCCGAGGCGGCCGAGCGGGTGCGCGAGGGGCAGGGAAGCTGCCGCGATCTGGTGCTCGGGGCCGGCTTCGAGGGCGAGACGGAGATCGGACTCGGGCTGTGGCTCAGCGGGGCGCACGGGTCGTACGGCCCGAACCCGCGGGCTTTCGGTCATGACGGGTTCGGGGGCTCGTGCGGGCTCGCCGACCCGGAGGCGGGGGTGTCGCTGGGCTACGTCATGAACCGGATGGGCCCCCGTATCGCCGACGACCCACGGAAGACGGCACTCGTCGAGGCTCTGTACCAGGCTCTGTGACACCGGGAACGGTGCGAGCCGGGGCGCGGGTCTCTTTCGGCCGAACCACCCGACCGCTCTTCCCTTGTGGTTTAGACCAATGCTAATTGTGGTCGCGCAATGAGCCCGCACGGCTACGTCTTGTCACCACAGGAGGGCGCGGCATGGCCCGCACCACCCCGAACCAGCCCCCGCAGAGCACCGACCGGCCCCTCTACGCGCAGGTCGCGACACTGCTCCTCGACGAACTACGTGACGGCGTCGTCCCGCCCGGGGAACGACTGCCGTCCGAACGGCACTTGGCGACACACTTCGGGGTCAGCCGGGAGACCGTCCGGCAGGCGCTGGAGATGCTGCGCCGCAACGGCGTCGTCGCCACCGACCGGCGGGGCAGCCACGCCACGCTGCCCGGGGGGCCGGTCGAGGCCCCCGAGTCGCTCGCCTTCCCGGTGGGCGCCCGCTCGGCGGACCCGCGCGCGGTCGACCGGGCCACGGTGACCTGGGAGGTGCCCCCGGCCGGGCACGCCGAGGTACTGGGTCTGGCCCCGCACCGGCCGACCCTGGTGCACCGCTACCGGTCGGTCGCGCCGGACGGTCGCTCGCTGCGGGCGGCGGTGACGTCGTTCTCGGCGGTGGCGTTGGCCGAGGTGGCGGAGCTGGCCCGCTACCGGGACCGGGCGGACGGCGCGACCCCGGCGCAGCTGCGGCGGGCCTACGACTGGATGCGCAGAGCGGGTCTGACCCTGCACCACCGGGACGCCATCTCGCAGGTGGGGGACACGGCCTCGGTCCGGGTCACGCGGCGGGTGCACGACCAGTACGCCCGCCCACTGGAGATCACCGATCTGGTGGTGAACGCCGAACGGGACGCCCTGGTCTACGAGTTCACGCTGCCGGCGGCGGGCTGAGCCGGCGTGCCACCACCAGGCGGGCCCGCGGGCTGCCGTCGTCGCGCCGCCCGAACCCGGGAAGCGCGGACAGCTCGACCGCGAACCCGGCGCGGCCCAGCTCCTCCAGCACCATCCCGAGGCGGAAGGCCCTGTAGTACATGACGAACGGCGGCCGCCACAGCGCGTTGCGCACCCGCATCACCGCGTCGAAGCCGAGCAGCGTCCAGTAGGCGGGGTGCGTGGGGCGCGGCGGGGCCAGGACGGGGAAGGCGAAGCGGCCGCCGGGGCGCAGGGCCGCGTGGACCTGACGGAAGAGAGTCGGCAGTTCACGGGGCAGGAAGTGGCCGAACGCCCCGAAGGAGACGACGAGATCGAAGGCGGCCGTGAAGGGCAGGGCCCGGGCGTCACCGCGCACCCACGCGAGCGCGGGCCCGGCGCCCGGCCGGACCCGGCGCCGGGCGACGTCGAGCATCCCGGCGCTGAAGTCGACCCCGGTGACACTGTTCCGGCAGAGCCCGGTGAGCACCTCCGTGCCGGCGCCCGTGCCGCAGCACAGGTCGAGTCCGTCCCCGAAGGGTCCCGCCGGGGCGAGCGCCCTCGCCACGGACTCCAGGATCGAGTCGGACGTCCGGAACGGGGTGTGGTCGAACTTCGGGGCCAGCAGGTCGTACCCGTGCTCGACGGACGACAGCGCCTGTACGGCGAGTTCGCGCAAGGTGGGACCGTCGGGACCGTACATGCCGTCAGCCCATGGTCACGCGCTGCCGGAGGACCGCCAGGGCACGCTCGCACCAGCGCAGGTTCTCCTCCTCGAAGCCGATCCCGGCCATGAGGGTGAGATACGGGCCGACGCGGTCGGAGGTGCGCAGGTACTCGTCCTCGGTGCGCCCGTCGAGGAGGCGGTCGCGCACCCGGCGGTAGCGGTCGAGTTTGCCGCGCACCCAGCCCATGCGCTCCTCGATCAGCGCCCGGGTGACGTCGGGGTCGCCGCCGTCCATCGCCTGGATCTTGATGAGGAGTTCGTCGCGGACGGCCGTGGGCCGCTTCGGCGGATCCGCGGCGAACGCGGCCAGCTCCGCCCGGCCGGTCCCGGTGAGCGTGAACATCCGCTTGTTGGGACGGCGTTCCTGCTGCACGGTGCGTGCCTCGACGAGCCCGTCCTGCGCGAGCCGCTCCAGCTCCCGGTAGAGCTGCTGGGGAGTGGCGGGCCAGAAGTTGGCGAGTGAGACGTCGAACGACTTGGACAGCTCGTAGCCCGAGGCCTCGCCCTCCAGCAGGGCGGCCAGGACGGCGTACCTGAGCGACATGTGGACAGGCTAGCAGCCATTGATTAATGTCATCCGCACCTATTCAAAAAGTTGAGTATGCGAGGTGATCCGATGCGCGCGTTCCGCGAGGCGGTCGAGGCCGGGGACATGGACGCCGCCGAGGCGCTGCTGGCCGAGGACGTCGTCTTCACCAGCCCGGTCGTCTTCAAGCCGTATCCGGGCAAGGCGATCACCGCGGCGATCCTGCGCGCGGTCGCCCAGGTCTTCGAGGACTTCCGGTACGAGCGGGAGATCGGCGACCCGGCGGGCCACGACCATGCGCTGGTCTTCACCGCCCGGGTGGGCGACCGCCGGCTGACCGGCTGCGACTTCCTGCACGTGAACGAGGACGGCCTGATCGACGACTTCATGGTCATGGTCCGGCCGCTGTCGGGCGCGCACGCCCTGGCCGAGGCCATGGGCGCACGCTTCGAGCAGATCGCGAAGGAGGCGGAGGCCCGGTCGGCCTGAGCGCGGTGCCGGCCGACCGGAGGAGGCACGGGCGTCAGTCCCTGAGCTGCTTCAGGGTCGCCCTGGCGTCCGTCTTCAGCCAGTCGGTGACGTCGGTCAGGACGGGCGGGGTCTTGTCCTGGCTGTAGGAGCTCAGGTAGGCGCTGTAGCTCATCGTGTACGTCACCCAGCCGTCGCGGACGGCGAGCGTGGCGTACCGGGAGCCGCTGCTGGAGGAGCCGCTGCTGGTGTCCTGGCTGACCAGGTAGGCCTCGTCGCCGATACCCTCGACCGGGTCGACGTCGTAGTCCTTGTGGCTGTCCCCGTAGTTCTTCCAGGTCGCGGTGAACTCGGGCCCCGGGTCGGTCTTCTTGTGCAGGTCCAGCTGCATGTACAGATACGCGTCGGCGTAGCTGGAGCCGGTCTTCTTCAGATTGACGCTGCAGTAACTCTCGTCCAGCGCCTGGTCCTTGAGCGAGGTCCGGGTCGGCGCGGAGTCGTCCTGGGTGTACTCGTCCTTGAAGGAGGAGTAGTCGGCGCTGGAGCACATGTTCGCGGGCGCCGAGTAGCCGCGCAGGTCCGCGCTGCCGCCGGTGCCGCCGAGCAGGAAGACCCCGCCGGCCCACGCGGCGGAGGCGACGACCGCGCCGACGGCCGCCCACAGCACGGCTCTTCCGGCCCCGCCACCACCGGTCGCGGGCGGCGGGGCGGGTGCGGGACCGTACGGGGGAGCCTGGGTGTACGGGTTGGCGGGCGGCTGCGGCTGACCGGGGTGGCCGACCAGCGTGGGCTGCGCGTAGAAGTTCCCCGGCGGAGCGGACTGCGGGCCGGGGTACGGGTAGGCAGTCGGCTGCGACGGGACGGCCGGCTGCGGAGCGGGCTGCTGCGGCGGCTGGTCGGCCGGCTGCGGGGACTGCGGTGGCGTGGACATGTCCTGAACATAGTGGACGGTTGCCGGTCAAGTCCCCCGGGATCGGCGATCGTCGACGACCGGGGTCATCCGGTGCCGTTCCGTGACACAGCGGTCATGAACCGGGCCGGGGTGCGCGTGGCCGGTGCGCGGCTCAGGCTCCGGCGGGCGCGAGGCGGACCGGCAGACTGCGCACGCTGTTGCCGACGAAACCGGCGTGGGGAGCCAGCTCGGCCTCGGGTACGGCGAGTTCGAGTGCCGGGAAGCGGGTGAAGAGCCGTTCCAGCGCGACCGTCGCCTCCAGCCGGGCCAGCGGCGCGCCCAGGCAGAAGTGGGCGCCGTGCCCGAGCGAGAGATGGCGTGCGGCGTCGGGCCGCACCGGGCGGGTGACGTCGAAGCGGTCGGCGTCCGGGCCGTGCGCCGCCGGGTCGCGGCCGGCCGCGGAGTAGCCGGCGAGCACGGGTGTGCCGGCCGGGATGACCGTCCCGTCGACGGTCAGGTCCCGCACCGGGTAGCGGAACGGGAAGTAGCTGACCGGCGCGTCCCAGCGCAGGGTCTCCTCCACCACGTCGGCCCAGCTCGCCGTGCCGGCCCGTACCAGGTCGAGTTGGTCCGGGTGGGCGCACAGCGCGCGGACGGCGTTGGTGATGAGGTTGAGGGTCGTCTCGTGGCCGGCGATGATCATCAGCACGAGGGTGCCGATGAGTTCCTGGTGGCTGAGCCGGTCCCCGCCCTCGTCCCGGGCGGCGATCAGCGCGCTGGTGAGGTCGTCCGCCGGACGGGCCGCCTTGGCCGCGGCGATCTCCCCGAGGACGGCGACGAGTTCGCGGTTGGCGGCGATGGCGTCGGCGGGCTCGGTGTCGGTGGCCACGACCTTGCTGCTCAGCTGGTGCAGCCGCGCCCGGAACTCGACGTCCACGCCGAGCAGTTCGCTGATGACGTCCATCGGCAGGGGCAGCGCGAAATGCCGCCGCAGATCGGCGGTGCCACCGCCCGCCGCGGCGGCCCGCTCCAGCCCGTCGAGGAGCTGGGCGGTCAACTCCTCGACGGGGGGCCGGAGTTCCTCCACGCGGCGCGGGGTGAAGGCGCGGCCGACGAGCGACCGCAGACGCCGGTGGTCGTCGCCGTCCGCGGTGGTCATGCCCTGGACCGTCGCGAAGGTCAGCAGCGGCCAGCCCTCCGCCACCCGGCCCTCGCGCAGAGCCGTGAAGTGCGCTGCGCTCTTGGCGACTTCGGGGTGCTGCAGGAACTCCTTCAGCGCCTCGTGCCCGAGGACGGCCATCCCCTCGATCCCGCCGGGCAGCTCGACCGGGGCGACGGCACCCCCGGACAGCAGACGCGCGTTGACGGCGTGCGGGCAGCCACCGGAGGGGTCGAGGCGGTGCGGGGTACGGGCGGGCGGGTGCTCCACGGAATCTCCTGACGTTCCCATGACAAGACGGGTCGATCGTAGGGTCGCCGGGGCGGTACCGGCAGGCCGTCGGGCCGCGCCGGCGGTGCCGTACGCCCGGCCTGCCTCTCCCGACCGCGGGAATACCCCGGTGCGGCGCCTTGTTGGGAGAGTCACGGACACAGCGACCCGTCCAGTGGTACTGTGCCGAAAGCACTCGTGCACGTCCTTCCATGGACGCCGGTGCAGGTTCCTCTCTTCACGCTGATCGTTCCGCCGTTGTCCCGGATCTCCGGCTCTCGGCGCGTCAGCTTTTCCGCACCATCTCGTCGGCGGGCTCTCGCCGCCGTACCCGAGGTGCCGTTCCCGCCGCCGGAGACAGGTGTGCACACCTCCCGATCGCGGCCTCTCCCCTTCTGCTCCTCCCTTCCGTCCGTGAAAGGACACCGCATGACCACCACACTCGAACACCCTCCCGCGGCCCCGCAGCCACCGGCCGCCCGACTCGTCACCGGCGTCCTGGACGTCGACGCACAGGGGAAGGGGCACCTGCGGGGCGCGAGCCTCCTGCCCTCCCCCGCCGACCCGCAGGTCCCCGCGGCACTCGTCCGCCGGTACGGACTGCGCAAGGGCGACCTGGTCGAGGGCGTCCGCGACGCCCGGCGCGCCCTGACCGACGTCGCCCGCGTCGACGGGCGCGTCCCCGCCGAACTCCGCACCCGCCGGAACTTCCGCGACCTCACCCCGCTCCACCCGCACCGGCGGCTCCGCCTCGAACATCCCGCGTCCGGCCTCGCGGGACGGGTCACCGACCTCTTCGCGCCGGTCGGCAAGGGCCAGCGCGGCCTCGTCGTGGCCCCGCCCAAGAGCGGCAAGACCGTACTGCTCCAGCAACTCGCCGCCGCCGTGGCGGGCAACCACCCGGAGTGCCGCCTCATGGTCCTGCTGCTGGACGAGCGCCCCGAGGAGGTCACCGAGATGCGCCGATCGGTACGCGGCGAGGTCTACGCCTCCACCTTCGACCGGCCGGCCAAGGAGCACATCGCCCTCGCCGAACTCGTCGTCGAGCGGGCCAAACGCCTGGTGGAGGCCGGCGAGGACGTCGTCGTCCTGCTGGACTCGCTGACCCGGCTGTGCCGGGCGCACAACAACGCCTCCGCCGCCGGCGGGCGCACCCTGAGCGGTGGCGTCGACGCCGGCGCGCTGCTCGGCCCCAAGCGGTTCTTCGGCGCCGCGCGCCAGGCCGAGGAAGGCGGGTCCCTCACCATCCTCGCCACCGCGCTGGTGGACACCGGATCCCGCGCCGACGGCTACTTCTTCGAGGAGCTGAAGAGCACGGGCAACATGGAACTCCGTCTGGACCGGGAGCTCGCCGGCCGCCGTGTCTTCCCCGCCGTGGACATCGACACCACCGGCACCCGCCGCGAGGAACTCCTGCTCGAACCGGCCGAGTTGGCCGCCGTACACGGGCTGCGCCGAGCCCTGCGCCCGCGCGAGGGCGGACCGGCCCCCCTGGACACCCTCCTGGAGCGGCTGCGGAGCACTCCGGACAACGCCACGTTCCTGCGGCGGATCCTGCCCACGCTGCCCGCCTGCTGACGGCCCGGTGCATCGTCCGGGTTGCTCCCGTGGGCCGAACGGCCCTCGCAGCGCGTTGGGCGGCGCTCCCGTTCGTACGTTGAATCATATGATCACCGGACTTTCTCATCGGGCGGTTGTATCGACCTGTGCCCTCTGCGTGGCCGGAGTGCTGGCGCTGTCGCCGGCCACCGCCGCCGCCGGGCCCCGCGCCGGGGAACCCGCGCCGCCGCAGCCCCGGGCGGCGATGCCCGGGCCCTCCCTGCTCTACGGCTCCGACACGCAGGTCCGGCCGCACCGCGGCGCGCCCGAGGTGCCGGAGGTCTCGGCGCTCTCCTGGCTGGTCGCGGACGCCGACAGCGGAGAGGTGCTGGCGGCGAACCACGCACACCGCAGACTGCCGCCCGCGAGCACCATGAAGACCCTGTTCGCCCTCACCGTGCTGCCCACGCTGCCCAGCGGCCTCCAGCACACCGTGCGCTACCAGGAGCTGGCCGACGTCGGCGAGGGCAGCAGCCTCGTCGGCGTCGAGGAGGGGCACACCTACCGGGTCGCCGACCTGTGGCACGGGGTCTTCCTCAGCTCCGGCAACGACGCCGTGCACGTACTGGCCTCGCTGAACGGCGGCTGGCGGGCCACCACCGACCGCATGCAGCAGAAGGCCCGCTCGCTCGGCGCCATGGACACCCACGTCGTCTCCCCCGACGGCTACGACGCCCCCGGACAGGTCTCCTCCGCGTACGACCTGGCCGTCTTCGGCCGCGCCGGGCTGCACAACGCCGACTTCGCCCGGTACTGCGGGACCGCGCAGGCCGACTTCCCCGGTGACGGGTCGCCGTACGCGATCGAGAACACCAACCGGCTGCTGACCGGCGAGGACGGGGTGGCGCCGTACCCCGGTCTCCTCGGCATCAAGAACGGCTACACCAGCAACGCGGGCAACACGCTCGTGGCCGCCGCCCGCCGCGGCGGGCGCACCCTGGTGGTGACCGTGATGAACCCTCAGGAGGGCGGCGGACTCGCGGTGTACGAGGAGGCGCGGCAGCTGCTGGACTGGGGATTCGAGGCGGCCGGGCGGGTCGATCCGGTCGGCTCGCTGGACGGACTGCGCGCCAAGTCCCGGCCGGCGGCCGTCCCCGTGGCAGCGGCCACCTCCGGATCGAGAGACGAGGAGGAGGGCTGGTCCGGCACCGCCGTCGTCGGAGGGCTCTCGGGGCTCGGTGCCGTGGCCGTGGCGCTGGCGTTGCGGTCCAAGGGCAACCGGGCCGAGCGGAGCTGACCCGTGGGCAGGCGGAGCAGCAGGGCCAGCGCGATCCACGTGTAGGTGTTGCTGCCGAGGAAGCCGACCGGTCCGGACGCGTCGTCGAACCACAGCCACACCACGCTGGTGCACAGGACCGCGAACAGGGCGCCCGCGACCCGCCGATGCCCGGCGCGCCACAGCACGGCGAAGGACGGGAGCAGCCACACCAGGTGGTGCACCCAGGTGATCGGGCTGACCAGGCAGGCCGCCGCACCGGTGAGCGCGAAGGCCGCCGTCCAGTCGCCGGCCGCGACCGCGCGGCGGCTGCGCCACGCCCAGACGCACAGGGTCAGCAGGACCGCCGTCGCCCACAGCGGGCGGCCGGACTCGCCGAGGCGGGCCAGCACGCCCTGCAGGGACTGGTTCGACACGTAGTCGAGCCGGCCCACCCGCCCGGTGTCCCACAGCGCCTCGGTCCAGTAGTGGCGCGACGCCCCCGGATCGGCCCAGGCGGCCAGCGCCGTCGCCGCGGCGGCCACGGCCGTCGCGGTCGCCGCGGCCCGCCGGCGCCCGGCGAGCAGCAGCAGGCCGATGAAGAGCGCGGGCGTGAGCTTCACGGCGGCGGCCAGCCCGATGCCCGCCCCCGCCCAGCGGCCCCGGCCGCCCGCCAGCAGCCGGGCGTCGCCGAGCACCAGGGCGAGCAGGACGAGGTTCACCTGACCGAAGCTGAAGGTGTCCCGCAGCGGTTCGAACAGTGCGAGCAGGCACAGCACCAGCGACCAGCGGTACCAGCCGTGCCGTCGCCACTCGGGGCCGGCCAGGACGCGCAGCACCGCCGCCAGCGCGGCCAGGTTCACCAGCAGGGAGGCGACGATCGCGGTGTTCCGGCCGACCATGGCGAGCGGCAGCATGGCGACGGCGGCGAACGGCGGGTATGTGAAGCCGTACGCGGTGCCGGGGACCCGGTAGTCGTAGATCCGGCCGCCGTGGAGCGCCCACGTGTGCACGGTCCCGTAGTAGACGCGCAGGTCGAAGAAGTCGCGCAGCAGCGGCACGGTGGCCGTGAACACCGTCACGGCGGCCACCAGGCACGACACGAACAGGAGGCGGCCCCGGTCGGTGCGCGGGACGAGCCGCGCCAGGCGCCCCGCCGGCCCGGTCATGCCGTGCGTCCCGGTGCCGGGGCCTGCGCCGCCTGGTGCGCCTGCCACAGGACGACCACCCCGAGCACCCCGCCGGAGACCGCGAGCACCAGCTGGCCGAGGTCGGCGGGCCCGCCGCTGGGCAGCACGGCGAGCGCGAGCACGACCGCCAGGGCGGCCACCCGGTGCCGTACGGAGGAGCTGGGCGCGCCGGCGGCGATGAGGAAGAGGCCCCACAGCACGTACCAGGGACGGATCGCCGGACCGAACACCGCGACGGCCAGCAGGCTGAGGCCGAGCGCGTACACCGGTCTCGGGCGCAGCCGCAGCCATATCAGCAGGACGGCGGCGGCGGTGGCCGCGAGGCCGAGCAGGTGCCAGGCCGGGACGGCGAGCGGTGCCAGGCCGCTGCCGAGGTGGTCGAGCAGGGCGGCGGTGGCCCGTCCGAGGAGGCTGGTCAGGGCCCAGTTCTGCGGTGAGACCGGGGTGTTCAGGGCGCCGATCCAGCCGTAGCCGGTGCCGGCCACGGCGGTGGCGGCGACCGTGGTCGCGGCGGCGGCCGCCGCCGTGGTCAGGACGGCGGGCAGCGGACGGCGGCCGGAGCGCACCTGGAGGGCCACGACGGCGAGGAGGCCGAGCGCCGCCGGTGCCTTGACGAGGGCGGCGAGCGTGACGAGCACGGCGCCGACGGCAGGTCCGCGGCCGCGTGCCGCGACCAGGCCGAGCCCGAGCAGACCCAGCATGAGCGCGTCGTTGTGGGCACCCGCGACCAGGTGCAGCAGGACGAGCGGGTTGAGGGCGCCGAGCCACAGGGCGGCGGCCGGGTCGGCGCCGCTGTGCCGGGCGAGGCGGGGCAGCGCCACCGCCATGAGGGCGACGCCGAGCAGGGCCATCAGACGCATGCCGAGCAGGCCGGCGGGCAGCTCGCCCCGGGTCAGCCCGGACAGGGCGGACGCCAGGGCCAGGAAGGCCGGACCGTACGGGGCTCCGGTGTGCCGCCACATCGGGGCCACCTCGTCGGCGAGCGGACCGCCGAGCTGGGCGGGCCCGTGCGCGTAGACGTCCATGTGCGCGTCGACCATGGCGCCCTGCGCGAGGTAGCTGTAGACGTCCCGGCTGAACAGCGGCGGGGCGAGCAGCAGCGGCGCGGTCCAGACGGCGAGCACCAGGAGCAGGGCGCGCGGGGTGGGCGGCCGGGGTCCGCGGACGAGGCGGCCGAGCAGGGCCCAGGCCGCGATCAGCAGGACGACGCCGAAGTACACGCCGACCAGGCCGAGCGCGGCCCGCACCGAGGCCGGCGCCAGGAGGTCCTGGACGGGCAGGGCACCGGCCGTCTCACCGCCCAGCGCGAGAGAGGCGGTGCCGGCCAGCCCCAGCAACTGGCAGCGGCGGAGATCGACGGGAAAGGCCATGGCCAACACCGGTTCAGGGTGTCGATGCCGGATGGCCGGAAGGCGACGCCCCCTCCACCGGCGGGCGGCCCGGACGTGACCGGCACGTGCGGACCACCAGGCCGGTGGCCCGGCCGTCGGGCGGCGGCCTCGGCCGACCGCCGGGGCGGTCAGAACACCGACAGCCCGGTGAGGGTGGTGAAGCGGTCCAGGGCCGCCACGCCGGCCACCGAGTTGCCGCGCTCGTCCAGCCCCGGGCTCCACACGCACAGGGTGCAGCGCCCCGGTACGACCGCGATGATGCCGCCGCCGACACCGCTCTTGCCGGGCAGGCCCACCCGGTAGGCGAAGTCGCCGGCCGCGTCGTACGTGCCGCAGGTCAGCATCACCGCGTTGACCTGCTTGGCCTCGCTGCGGGTGAGCAGCCGGGAGCCGTCGGCGCGGATGCCGTGCCGGGCCAGGAAGCCGGTGGCCAGGGCCAGGTCGGCGCAGGAGGCGGCGATGGAGCACTGCCGGAAGTACTGGTCGAGCAGGACCGGCACGTCGTTGTCGATGTTGCCGTAGGACGCCATGAAATGGGCGAGGGCGGCGTTGCGGGCGCCGTGCGCGTTCTCGGAGGCGGCGACCTCCTTGTCGAAGTCGAGGGCGGGGTTGCCGCTCTCGGCGCGCAGGAAGGCCAGCAGTTCGCCGGCGGCGTCACCGGTCCGGGTCTGGAGGCGGTCGGTGACGACGAGGGCGCCCGCGTTGATGAAAGGATTCCGCGGGATGCCGTTCTCGTACTCCAGCTGCACCAGGGAGTTGAAGGGGTTGCCGGAGGGCTCACGGCCCACGTGCTCCCAGAGTTCGTCGCCCTCCCGGGCCAGGTCCAGGGCGAGCGTGAAGACCTTGGTGACGGACTGCGTGGAGAACGGCTGCCGCCACTCCCCCACCCCGTACACCGTGCCGTCCAGCTCCGCGACGGCCATGCCGAAGCTGCGCGGGTCGCGGGCCGCGAGCGCCGGGATGTAGTCGGCGGGACGGCCGCGCCCGGGGGTGCGGCTCATCTCCTCGGCGATGCGCTCCAGGACCGGCAGGAAGGTGAGGGACGACGTCGTTGTCATGATCACCATTGTGCCTCCGGGCCGGTCCCCGAGCGTAGTCGTGCGGGCCTCGCCGCTGGTCAGGCGAGCCGGGCCCCGCTGCCCGCGACGACCTCCGGGCGGAGCAGGTCGGCGAGCCTCTCGGCCGGCAACAGACCCTTCTCCAGGACCAGTTCGGCCACGCCCCGGCCGGTGACGAGGGCCTCCTTGGCGATGTCGGTGGCCGCCGTGTAGCCGATGTGCGGGTTCAGGGCGGTGACCAGGCCGATGGAGTTCTCGACGGTCGCGCGCAGCCGCTCGGTGTTGGCGGTGATACCGGACACGCAGCGCTCGGCCAGGGTGAGACAGGCGTTCCGCAGATGGGTGATCGACTCGGACAGCGAGTGCAGGATGACCGGCTCGAAGGCGTTCAGCTGGAGCTGTCCTGCCTCGGCGGCCATGGTGATGGCGACGTCGTTGCCGATGACCTCGAAGGCGACCTGGTTGACCACCTCGGGGATCACCGGGTTGACCTTGCCCGGCATGATCGACGAACCGGCCTGCACCGCCGGCAGGTTGATCTCGCCGAGCCCGGCGCGCGGCCCGGAGGACAGCAGGCGCAGGTCGTTGCAGCTCTTGGAGAGCTTGACGGCGATCCGCTTGAGCACGCCGGACATCTGCACGAACGCACCGCAGTCCTGGGTGGCCTCCACCAGATTGGCGGCGGTGACCAGGGGCAGGCCGGTGAGGACGGACAGGTGCCTGCGGGCGGCCTCGGCGTAACCCTGCGGGGCGTTGAGGCCGGTGCCGATGGCCGTGGCACCGAGGTTGATCTCCTGGATCAGCTCGACGGCCTCCGCGAGCCGGCTGCGGTCCTCGTCGATCATGACGGCGAAGGCGGAGAACTCCTGGCCGAGCGTCATCGGCACGGCGTCCTGCAACTGCGTGCGGCCCATCTTGAGCACGTCACGGAACTCGACGGCCTTGCGGGCGAAGGCGTCCTGGAGGACGGCCATCGCCTTGAGCAGGCCGCGTACCGCGAACACCGTCGCGATCTTCACGGCGGTCGGGTAGACGTCGTTGGTGGACTGGCCGAGGTTGACGTCCTCGTTGGGGTGCAGGTGGGTGTACTCGCCCTTGGCGTGGCCGAGCAGCTCCAGCGCGCGGTTCGCCACGACCTCGTTGGCGTTCATGTTGGTGGAGGTGCCGGCACCGCCCTGGATGACGTCCACGACGAACTGGTCGTGCAGGCCGCCGGCGCGGATCTCACGGCAGGCGGCGACGATCGCGGCGGCCTTCGGCGGCGCGAGCAGGCCGAGTTCCTCGTTCGCGAGGGCGGCGGCCTCCTTCACGGCGGCCAGGGCGTCGATCAGGTGCGGGTACGCGGAGATCGGGGTGCCGGTGATGGGGAAGTTCTCCGTCGCGCGCAGGGTGTGGATGCCCCAGTACGCGTCGGCGGGCACCTCGCGGTCGCCGAGCAGATCGTGTTCGGAACGGGTGGGCGCGAGCATGAGGGTACGGGCCTCTTTCTGAGGTACGGAGGTGAAGGCGGCGGCTGTCGGCTGGGGCGGTGGCGGTCGAGGGGCGGGGGCGGGGCTGGGCCTCGGGCGTTCTGCCGTCGGCACCGGCAATCGGCAGTCCGGCCGGCCATCGGCGGTGGGCGGCAGCGTCGGCTGAGGCGATGGCCATGGAGGGTCGGCGTTGGACGTCGGGCGATGGCGGTCAGCAATCGGGTTCGACGTCGGGCGACAGCGGTCGGTGGTCGGGATAGGCACCGGAACGTTGGCCAGTGTCGGTCGGCACTGGACGTCGGGGACGGCGGTCGGCGATCGGGACCGGTCTTGGGCGGTCGGCCGTCGGCGACGGCATGGCGACGGTCGCAGTCAACCGGCGCCTCCCGGCGACGGCGGCCGGCACCTGGCGATGAGCCGTCGGCGTCGACATCCTCTCGGCAATCGGCGCCCGGCTCAGGCGGTGGCCGTCGGCGCTGGGCGTCGGCAGCCGACGGTCGGCCTCAGTCGGCGCCCACCACCTGCCACGCGACGCCCGGCCCGGCACCCGGCGGAGTCCTACACGCAGGCGGGGGTCGGGACGGGGTCCAGCGCGCGCACGGTCCGTACGGACCCCACCGGCTCCCCGCCGCCCAGCAGCGGCTCCCCCGCGAAGGCGGTGAGCAGGCCGGGGTCCACGCCCGCGCGGGCGAGCGCCGCCGCGGCGACCGGGATCCGCGCCCGGTTCGCGCCGTCGGCGATCTTCACGGCGACGGCCGTGCCGTCCGGCAGCGCGGCCACCTGGACGCCCTCGAAGCCGTCCTTGGCGAGCAGCCCGGGCACCGCCCGCATGAGCGCGGCCACGTCGCGGCCGGCGCCGGAGGCCATCTCGGCGTGCTCGCGCATGGCGTCGGCGACCCGGGCCTCGGGCGTGCCGGGCGCGGCCGAGGTGATGCGGGCCAGGGCGCGGGCGAGGCCGTGCAGCGAGATGGAGAACAGCGGGGCCCCGCAGCCGTCGACGCTCACGCGGGCGACACGCTGGCCGGTGAGGTCCTCGACAGTCCGCGCGACGGCCTGCTGGAGCGGGTGCGCCGGGTCGAGGTAGTCCCCGAGGGTCCACCCGTTGAGCTTGGCGGTCCACAGCATGGCCGCGTGCTTGCCGGAGCAGTTCTGCGCGAGGCGGGACGGCGCCCGGCCCGCGCGGACCCACGCGTCGCGGACGGCCGGGTCGAACGGCATGTCCGGCACGTTGCGCAGGTCGTCCTCGCCGAGTCCGGCCAGGGCGAGGATGCGGCGGGTGCCGTCGAGGTGGCGTTCCTCGCCGGAGTGGCTGGCGGCCGCCAGCGACAGCAGCGCGCCGTCGAGAGGCAGTCCGGCGCGCAGCATGGCCACGGCCTGGAGGGGCTTGACGGCCGAGCGCGGGTAGAAGGCGGCCTCGACGTCGCCGAGCTGGAACCGCACCTGGCCGTCGCCGTCGAGGACGACGACCGAGCCGTAGTGGATGCCCTCGACGACACCGCTGCGCAGGAGGTGGGCGACGGGGGCGTGGAGGGGTTCGCGGACGACGGGCGCGTCCGCGGGGGAACTGCTGAGCATCACTGCCTGCATCTCGGGGTCGGTTTCGGCCGGTACGCGGGTCACGCGTCCGCACCGGTGGACTGGCGCGTTATTCGGCCGGGGAGGCCGTACGGGCCCGTGGGAGGCGCCGCGAGGACCGCCGGCGGAACGGGCCCGGTGGTGCGCCCGGCGCCGTGGGTGAGGGCGCGGGCGGGGAGCGCCACGGCACCGGTCGGGAGCCGTGGCGGGTCCGCGAAGTGCCGCCCGCTCACGTCTCGGGTCCGGCCTGCGCGGGAAGGCCGGTGCGCCGGGGGCGCACGATGTCGGTGAGGGAGGTCTCGACGCGGTCCAGGTGGTGGCTCATGGCCTCCACCGCGTCGAGCTCGGAACCGTCTACGAGCGCCTCGACGATCGCCCGGTGCTCGCGGTTGGACTGCTCGCGGCGGCCGCCCAGCTCGTTGAGGAACGCCGACTGACGCGCGAGGGCGTCGCGGATCTCCTCGATGACCCGGCGGAAGACCGGGTTCTGGGCGGCCTCGGCCACGGCGAGGTGGAAGAGGGTGTCCATCGCGACCCAGGCGGTGGTGTCCGTCTCCCGTTCCATGCGGTCCAGGATGTGCACCAGGTGGTCCAGGTTCTCCGGGGTGCGGCGCAGGGCCGCGTATCCGGCGACCGGGATCTCTATGTGGCGGCGCACTTCGAGCAGGTCGCTGGCCGCGTAGTCGCCGAAGGTGGGGTCCTCGACCGAGCCGGCGACGACGAAGGTGCCCTTGCCGGTCCGGGAGACGGTCAGGCCCATCGTCTGCAGCGCGCGCAGCGCCTCGCGGAGCACGGGCCGGGACACCTCGAGGGTCCGGCACAGCTCGGCCTCGGAGGGAAGCTTGTCGCCGATGGCGTACTCGCCGCGTTCGATGGCGCCGCGGAGGTGGGCGAGGACCGCTTCCATGGCGCTGACGCGCCGCGGACCCAGACCACCTATCTGGCTGTCTGACAGGTTCACGGGAGCGATCCTGCGCGCTGCGGACCGGGAGTGTCAAGCCGCCGGGGTGCGGAGACGGCGGCGGGGGGGGGGGGGGGCGGGGGGGGGGGGCCCCCCCCCCGGGGGGGGGGGGGGGGGGGGGCGGGGGGGGGGGGGGGGGGCGCGCCCCCCCCCCCCCCCCCCCCCCCCCCCCAACCGGGGGATAAACAAAACC